>JBDSLX010000054.1:0-4073 GCA_039916145.1 Verrucomicrobiota bacterium
GAACGCGGCCCGATGCCAGGCAATTTCCCAAGAGCTTCGGTGAGTTGGACAATCGGTTCAGGAAGAGAGCGCATGGCGGTAACAAAAATTCGATGAACTTAATTAGTGAAATTGTTCGACCCCACCCTGGCCTGCTCCCCGGAGGAGAGGGCCGAGGTGAGGTCGAGCGTTTCCCCAAAACTGATTAACTGTTAATTCCACGATAAATCTTCCGGGCTTTGCGCGGTGAGGCGATATTGCCAGCCTTTTTTATCCAGAATGATTTTCCAAAGATTCGTCGGCTCAGTTTTAAAAACCAAATCGAGCGACGCGGGATGGACGAGCCACGCGCCGCGTTTCATTTCTTCTTCAAGTTGGCCGGGGCTCCAGCCGGAATAGCCCGCGAAAATTTTCACTTTTTGTGTGCTGGAATAGGATTCGCCGATGTCCACGAGTGAATCCAAAGAATGTCCTAGGTTTAGATTCGTGATGACATTGGCGTCGGGAATAAAAGTGTCGCTGTGCAAAAAACTCAAGGCGGCAGGTTGCACCGGGCCGCCGAGAAAGAGCGATTGGTCTTTGAGCTCGTCGGGCAAATCCGCGACGATCATTTCGCCGACTTTATTTCCACTGTTTTGATTGAGTACCAGACCGAGCGCGCCTTCCGCATTGTGTTCGCAAACGAGGACGACCGTGCGATGGAAAAAAGAACCATTGAGCTTCCCGCCGTCGAGAAGCAATTGTCCTTTGAGATTTTTTGCGACCTCAGCCATGTGATGCCTAGACTCAATCTGCAACAGGCTTGTCGCTCTGACAATTGGGAATAAATTTGCGTCCCGAAAAATCTTTGTGCGCTCGTTGCCATAACATTTGCCGCTCACACTACTGTCCGGGTGCCAGAACCCAATTTGGGCAATCGAAATTTTTCAAACGTTCCTGGCTTAGTGCGATTCCACAGACCTGATTTGGCTTGAGAAGAATGCTTGTTTCGGTATGGTGGGTGGCGATTTCCATTGGGGGGAAAAACATTGCATGAACTCTTTTTTCCACGATCTTGCGCGTCGATTTTGTTTTTGTTTCATCGCGGGAATTTTTTCGACGGCGATTGTCGCTCCACAGACAGCCCGCGCTCAAGCCAAGCCGTCGATTACTTCACAGCCTCAAAGCCAGAGCATCACTGCGGGCACAAATGTTGCCTTCACCGTCACGGCTGGCGGGCAGTCGCCTTTGATTTACCGATGGTCTTTCAACGGAACCAATCTGAACAACGGAGCGCGTATTACCGGCGCAACGCTTCCGACGCTTACCATTTCAAATGTTGTGGCAGGCGATGCAGGCGCATATCGGGTTGTAGTCTCCAACAGCCACGGCACGGCAACAAGTTCCAACGCATTTTTGTTCGTCAATTCCCCCCCAACAATTTCCGGGATTCCTGCCCAGCGGACTTTTCCTGGAGTGCCAACACGCTCCATCGGTTTCACCATCGGCGATATTGAAACAGCGGCATCAAATCTTGTTTTGTCTGCCGCATCGGCCAATACGAATTTGATCCAAGATCAGAACATTGTGTTTGGCGGGAACGGGTCGAATCGCACGGTGTCGATTACACCGTCTGGAACCTTGCAAGGAACCGCGATGATTACAATCACCGTGCGAGATGGGAACGGCGTAAGTGGGAATGCGGCTTTTGTTTTGTCCGTGGCTGGTTTTACCGAGATTGCCCCTGGATTGCCGTTGATAGGTGGTGGCGCCATGGCGTGGGGTGACTACAACAACGATGGCCGATTGGATATTTTTGCCAGCGGTAAAGATGCAAACGGGACGACCATCGCAAGAGTTTACCGCAATGATGGCACTGATACTTTCAGCGATTCCGGGGCCATGAATGAGGGCTTGAGCTTTGGGGGAATCGCTTGTGGGGATTACGACAGGGATGGTTATCTTGACGTATTGATGAATGGGCTTTTGCCTGGAGAGGGGTCTGGAGGCGGATATGTTTATGCGAAAATTCACCGCAACACGGGCAGCGGCGTATTTACGAACGTTGCGGGATTTTATTTGGGAGCAATCTCGCCAGTTTCCGAAAGATTGGGTGGGGCCGCCTGGTTTGATTACGATAATGACGGCGATCTGGATCCTCTGTTCGTCGGCTGGGGCGATAGATTGCTTCGGAACAATGGCAGTAATTTTTTCGGCTCCGGCGTCAATTTAAATAGCACCTTTAATTGGTTTTGGGCGGCGGCGGCAATCGCTGACTACGACAACGATGGAGGCATGGACTTTTTTCTCACCGGCAATGGAGCAGTGGAGTTGCGGCGAAACCAGGGGAGCGGCGTCTTCTCAACCATTCCAACCTCGCTGCCTGCGCTTTGGGGAAGTTCTGCGGCATGGGGAGATTATGACAACGACGGATATTCGGATTTGGCGGTCCAGGGGATTACTTCAGGAAATGCCATGACCACACTCATTTATCACAATGATGGGGGCGGAAACTTTTCGAACATAAACGCCGCTCTCCAACCGAGCGCCTTCACATCGGTCGGGTGGGGTGACTATGACAACGATGGCGATCTTGATCTATTGGTCGGAGGACTTTCGACCACACGTCTTTACCGCAATGATGGCAGCAATGTTTTTACGGATGCAGGGTTTGTTTTGGCCAGTTGTTACATCGGCAATGCTGCCTTCGGCGATTATGATAACGACGGTGACTTGGACATCGTTTTAATGGGAGGAAGCGCGGGCGCTTACATCACAGAAATTTATCGCAATGATGGGGCCATGCCAAACCCGCCGCCAACTTCGCCATTAAACCTTGTTGCGACGAATATCGGCAGTTCAATTACGATGAGTTGGGATGCTGCAACGGATGCCAATCAAACCAATTCATGGACTTACAATCTGCGCGTGGGAACTTCGCCTGGTTCAGGAAATATCGTTTCGCCCATGTCCGACCCCGCGACGGGGCAGCGCCGCTTGCCGGCATTGGGCAACGCTGGAATGCGATCAAGCTGGACAATTACCAATCTGACGCAGGGCACTTATTATTGGAGCGTGCAGGCGATCGATCATACTTTCGCCGGTTCTGCATTTGCCAATGAGCAGAGCATTATCCTTGGCCCAATAATTACAACACAGCCCCAGAACCAGACTGTCTTCGCAGGGCAGACTGCGAGTTTTTCAATCACGGCGACTGGAACAACCTCGCCTTCCTACCTATGGCGTTTCAATGGAACCAACATCTCTCTGGCGACAAGTGCGACTTTCGTTTTAACCAACGCGCAATTCGCCAATCAGGGAAATTATTCCGTAATTGTGAGCGACCAATTGGGAAGCGTGACCAGTTCCAACGCTTTTCTCACGGTGAATTCGCCTCCGCTCATTACCGTTCAACCTCAAAATCAAGTTGCGATTTTAAGTAATAACGCTGCATTCACTTTGAGCGTTACTGGCAGCGTGCCGTTTGGTTATCAATGGCAATTTAATGGCGCGAACTTGAATGATGCCACCAATGCCGCACTCACTTTGTCCAACGTTCAATATAGCCAGAGTGGAAACTACAGCGCGCTGGTTTCAAACCCCTTTGGTTCCGTTACGAGTTCGATTGCGTCTCTCATTGTCAACGGCCCGCCGGTCATCACCAATCCACCGCAGAATCAAATCGTGGTTGCGGGATCGACTGCTTTGTTCAACGTCGCTGCGCAAGGAACTCAACCGTTTGGTTATCAATGGCAGTTTAACGGAACCAATCTGGTTGGAGCAAACGCCAGCAGCTTGTCCATCGCGAATGCGCAGACCTCGAACGTAGGAAATTATTCTGTCGTGGTGAATAATTCCTACGGAGCAACCACGAGCGCGGTGGTCACGTTGACGGTTAATGACACGGCTCCAATCATTTCGCAGCAACCGCAGACTCAAACGGCCAATGCCGGCGCGAACGCCACCTTTTCTGTCGCGGCAAGTGGCACGACTCCGTTAAGTTATCAATGGCAATTAGAAGGGTTGGATTTACCGGGAAAAACGGGTTCATCGCTGGTGCTGACAAATGTTCAATCAACCCACGCCGGAAATTATTCGGTCATCGTTAGCAACTC
>JBDSLX010000055.1:0-4215 GCA_039916145.1 Verrucomicrobiota bacterium
TACAGTCCCTCTAGCGGCAATTACAACTTTGAGATCCTCAATGTTTCCCAATCGCAGGATTTACCGGTGCTCAATCTGAGTCGATCCGGCAATCAAGGCACGCTGACGTGGGCAGCAGTCGGCTTTATGCTTCAGGAAAACAGTAACCTTTCTAACCCGACCAACTGGACAAACGTGGCCGGAGGCAGTAACAGTCCGGTGACGATTTCTATTGGAAGTGGCACCAAATTTTTTCGATTAAAGAAACCCTAATAGGATATCGGAAGCGTTTAAGCGAACTTATTTCGTCACGCCCAAAAAAGCGAGCGGCCTTTTAAAGAGGTTACATCGAGTTGCTGGTCGTTATTGCCATTACGCTATTCTGGCGTCCCTCCTCCTCCCGGCCTTGGCTAAAGCTAAGTCCAAAGCGCAGACCACGAGTTGCCTCAACAACGTGCGGTAAATCGGTCTGGCGATGATGGTTTATCTAAGCGACAACAAAGATAATTTCCCGCGCACGCACACATGGACGTGGCTCGCTACGATAATTGATCCGTACAATCCCGGCGGCGGCTCCAATAACTGGGCGCAAACGATTTCTCCCTATATGGGAGTTGGCGCAGCCACCAACTCAAAGAGCTTTGTCTGTCCGACCACTGCGGGTTACGGGAAAATTTTCATTGGAGCGCAAATGGATTTGACGTTCCAAGGATATATGATGAATGGCTATCTGGGCTGGCAACAACCCGTGTCAGCAACGAGCGTGAAAAATCCAACGGAAACCACACTAGAGCACTTCATCCCTTTGATCGCCGCTGTTCGCCAGCACCCATTGAGCATGCAAGGCGAGAGATGTGCGAATCGGATTGAGCTACTTTGATAAACTCAATCGCTCAGGTTATTGAAGGTTATAACTGAGTTTGACTAAAGCTTCCGAAGCGTGAAGTCGGTCTGCAGAATGATGCCCGTGAGATATTCCGGCTCCACACCGCGTTTCGGCAAATCTTCATCCATCACCTTCTCGAACTCGCCCTGCTTCAAGTGTCTTCACCAGCTTATTTATCGCGGCGCAACAAATATTCCGCCAAAACTTCGAGCGCGACAGCTTTCTCCTTGAAATCTTTCAGCGCGGCAAATGCGCGTTTCGTCAATTGCTTCGCGAGTGCGCGGGATTTTTCCAACCCAACAATCGAGGGGTAAGTCGCTTTTTGCGCAGCGGTGTCTTTACCCGCGGTTTTGCCGAGTTGCTCACTGGTTTGCGTGATGTCGAGAATGTCGTCGATGATTTGAAAGGCGAGTCCGACATTATATCCGAAAACAGTCAACGCTTTGAGTTGTGCGCCTGTGCAATTCGCGCTCATGCCACCGAGACGCACGGAACAGCAGAGCAACGCGGAAGTTTTTCGTTCGTGAATGTATTTGAGTTGCGTGGCGGAAATTTTTTTCCCTTCGCCTTCGAGATCGGCGACTTGTCCCGCGATGAGTTGCAGAGAACCGGAAGCTTCTGCGATTTCAAGAATCAGGTCGCGATGAGCATAGCGCGGCCAGCCGCGAGATTTCGCGGCGATTGCAAAGGCTTGCGTGAGCAAGGCGTCCCCGGCGAGAACGGCGATGCCTTCGCCAAAAACTTTGTGGTTCGTCGGTTTGCCGCGCCGGAAATCGTCGTTGTCCATTGCGGGCAAATCATCATGGATGAGCGAATAGGTGTGAATGCACTCGACGGCGCAGGCCAACGGCATCGCGTCTTTTTCTGAACCGCCACAAGATGCTGCGGCTGCCAGGCAAAGAGCGGGGCGCATCCGTTTTCCACCCGCAAAAATGGAGTAACGCATCGCCTGATGAATGGTCGAAGGCTTCGCGTTGGCAGGAGGCAAAAATTTATTAAGCGCCTGATTCACCGAAGCCGTTCGCTGTTCCAGATATTTTTTAAGATCGAATCCGCAACGAACCATGCGCAGTTTTGTAGGCAAACGGAGTTTGCGGCGCAAGCGTGGACTCGAAAAAAGAGAGCCGCCATTCCTCAATCCGCCGTCCGTCCGGTTCAATTCCACTGCATGAGGTTGACGCTCAGAATTGCCAGGAACGTCGAAAGGGCAACGAACATCTTTTATTTTCTCGGTTTCACCAATTCCCGATAGCGCGGGCAAGTCACCAGATGATCGTTGACCAAACCGACGGCTTGCATGAAGGCGTAACAAATCGTCGAGCCGACGAATTTGAATCCGCGCTGGAGCAAATCTTTGCTCATGGCATCTGACACTTCGGTGCGCGGCTGAATTTCTTTCATCGAACGAAGTTTATGCGTGATCGGTTTGCCTCCGACGAACTGCCATATGTAAGCGTCGAAACTGCCGAACTCCCTTTGCACTTCGAGAAATGCTTTTGCGTTCTGAATCGAGGCCGCGACTTTCAAACGGTTCCGCACGATCCCAGCGTCTGCCAAAAGTTCGGCGACCTTTTGCGCGTCGTATTTTGAAACTTTCTTCGCATCGAAGTTGTCATAAACGCATTTGTAATGTTCGCGCTTTTTCAGAATGGTGTCCCAACTCAAACCCGCCTGCGCGCCTTCCAGAATCAGAAACTCAAAAAGCAAGCGGTCATCGTGAACCGGCACACCCCATTCCTCGTCGTGATAGGAAATGGCGAGTTCGTTCTTAGGCCAGGGACAGCGCTTTGAAGTCATGAACGCTTACGGCCCACGCAGGCGGAAAAATTCGGCGGGTTTTTCACCGGGCAAAATTTTGCGGAATTCAAACGCGCCATTCGTGTTTTGATACGCGCCGGGGAGAGGCGTCCAGAACACGGGCGGGGCCAGGTTCGTGGTGGATTCCAAGGCGTAGCCGACGTAATTCATCGGCCAGTTGAACACAGCTTGGTTGGAATCAATGCGCATCGAGAGTCGTGGGTCGGGAGTTAAAATCAATACGCCGGGAGATTTCAGGCGGAAGAATTTCCGAGACTGCAAGGCGGCGCGCGGCTCGCGATATTCAAAGTAGGGCCCGTTGCGGAAATACGGCCCGTTCACTGGCGTCCACGAGAAGGCTGCTGGCAGGTTTGCGGCGGATTGCAAAGCAAACCCTTCGTAGTTCGTGCTCCAATAAACCACCAGCACGTCCGCTTCGAGCCGGATGAACAAACCGAGGTTTGTGTAAGTGACCGTGGGCGACATGCCGACGACGGAGCCGGCAAAATCAATCGTGTCGCCCGGCGAAGTCGGCAGCCGCAGTGGCGGGCCGTCGCAATCCGTGCCGTCGGGCGTCAGCGGCAGCACCCACAGTCCGTTCGTGCCGAAGATGGTGCCCGCTCCCACAAGTGCGTCACCCGTCGGCGTCCAAACCGCGCCATTCCGGAAGCCGTCCGTGCCACTCGCCAGCGCGGTGATCTGGTGGGCATTCGTTTGCGCGCCGAGGCTGACCACCCAAAGATTGCGGCCTGCGTTAATTGCGGTGCTGAGGTTCGGATCGTCCGCAATCGCGATGAGCTGTCCGTCCGGCGACCATGCAGGCCAGCGCGGACTGGGCACGCTCAATTTCAGCTTCAATTTGGAAGTGGCATTCGAGGGCGCGATGTAAAGGCCGAGGTTTAAAGAATTAAAGACTTGGAACGCCAGCTGGCCATCAAGCGGGTTCACACTCGGGGCCCCCTGCTGGCAATCGCTAGGCAGCGGCAGTTGCGTCGCCGGGCCAGTCAACCCGATACGCCAGAAGAGGCAGTTATTGTCGAAGACGATGCTCGTGTCATCCGGCGACCAGTCGTGGCCCACGTAGCGAGTGCTGCTAGTGTGCAAACGCGCTTCCAGCCCGGTCGGCAATTCGCGCACCCACAAGCTGAACTGGTTCGTGGCCGGATCATTCTCGCGAAAGAAGGACATGAACTGACCGTTATGCGAAACGCGCGGGCGCACGCCCGGCGTGATGAACCGGTCGCCATTGCCGTCGAGATTGATGGCCCATAGCGTGCCCGTGCCGTTGGCCGAACGACGGCCATAGAAGACCGTGCCGTTGGCGGAAATCGTCACCACATTCGTGTTCACCGGCGGCGGCGGATTCGTGTTGACGTTGCCGGGCAATGTCACCGGCGCGACGGGCGGAAGGGTGCTGTGGCCGAGGGTGTAGCTGGCGTATTGAATTCGTTGTTTCGGCCCGTTGGAAACTCGTCCGTAATATTGAATCGTCGCATCGTTCGTCAGCGTGAAAGGAGTTGCATACGTGCGCCACGTGTCCGCCGCGCCGGTGC
>JBDSLX010000056.1:0-19057 GCA_039916145.1 Verrucomicrobiota bacterium
CCAACGATTGCTCGCCGAATATTTAAAAGGTTCGGAACCGGCCTTTCGCGAATTGATCTCGCGCTATCTCGATCTCGTTTATTCCACGGCGATTCGCTCGGTGAACGGCGACTCGCATCTGGCGGAAGATGTGGCGCAAACGGTGTTCGCGGATTTTGCGCGCATGGCTCGCACTTTTTCCAGTGACGTGATGCTCGGCGGCTGGCTGCATCGGCACACTTGTTTTGTGGCGGCGACCGTGATGCGAACGGAGCGGCGTCGTCAATCTCGCGAAAGGCAGGCTGTTGAAATGAATGCGCTCGATGACCACTCCGAGGCGAATCTGGCGCAGGTCGCGCCGGTTCTTGATGAAGCGATCAACCAGTTGGGCGCGCGTGATCGCACGGCGATTCTACTCCGCTTTTTCGAGCAGAACGATTTGCGCGCGGTCGGCGAAGCGTTGGGGAGCAGTGAAGATGCGGCGCAGAAATGTGTGACGCGCGCTTTGGAAAAACTTCGCGGGCTGCTCAAGAATCGCGGCGTGAGTTTTTCCGCGACGGCGCTCGGAACGGTTCTCGCAGCGGAAGCGGTCACGGCGGCACCGACAGGATTGGCGATCAGCATTTCTGGAATGGCGCTGGCCAGCGCGGCAGCGAGCGGTGCAACGGCGCTCACTTTTTTAAAAATTCTTTCTATGACAAAATTAAAACTCGGAATTATCAGCGCGGTTGTGGTCGCCGGTGTTGCGACTCCGCTCGTGATGCAACATCAAGCCATCGCGCGTTTGCGCTCGGAAAATAATGCGTTGCAACAGAAGTCCGCGCCCACGGTCGAGTCGAGTGCGCCAGCTGCCAATGCTGAGGATCTCGAACGGATTCAGAAAGAGCGACGTGAATTGTATCGTCTGCGCGGCGAAGTCGGACAGTTGCGCAATCGCATGAAAGATTTAAGCAAGTTGCAGGAGGAGAATGGGCGATTGCGTCCCGCGCGGCATGTTGGCGGAGAAGATGAAATAAATTACAACAAAAGCGAGATGTGGGCGGACCACGGTTTTGGTTCTCCATTGGACGCGTTGCAAACTTTGCATTGGGCAGTTCACACAGGCAACATCGAGAAATTTAAAGAATCCATTGTCATCACCGATGAGGCGCGAAACTTTTTAAATAGTTTGCTGGAGAAAATGTATGCGAGCGTACCACCGGAAGAAGCGGCCAAAATGAAAGCGGAGATTGCGGAAAAGGGTTGGAAAGCGGAGGAGGGAATTATGTTTCCGATGATGGCGCAGGATCAACAGTTCGGCTATGCCGGTTATCGCATCCTGTCGCAAGGCCTGCGGGTGCCCGATGAGTTGTCTGTGAATCTGCAGCTCGATATGAAGACCGGCAAACCCGAGACGCGCCGGATGCGATTCAAACGTTTTGGAAACGAGTGGAAGCAGATTCTTGATCTGAATGATTTGCCTGAAGAAGTGAGAAAGCAGGGCGGAAGATAATTTGGAATTCGAGTCAGGGGGTGACGCATCTAAATTTAAATTTCTCATTAACACCGTGGCTTTAGCCCGGTGAAATCGTGTGGAAATCGATTCAGCCGTTTCAACGGCTTCTGCGCGTCGTTCGACAAGCCGTTGAAACGGCTGAGTCTCTCATCGTGCGCCAGACACCGGGCTAAAGCCACGGTGTTAATGAGAGTGAATGCGCTAAACCGAATTTAGATGCATCAACCCTGGAATTCGATTTTTAACGAATTGACCAGTTGCAAGCTCAGGAGCAAAACTCCCGAGCTTTTTTATTAACTATGATGAAGAAAAATTTTCTCTCCGTCACATTTTCGATTTCGATTTTGTTGTTGGCAAGTTGCAGGACCGAATCATTGGAGAATGGGAACTTGCGGAATGCGCCGCTCCCCAGCGTTTCCGTTCCAATCAATCAAGTTCTTACGCCAGCGGGAATTCAAGTCGAGTTACCGGGAATGCGTCCGCAAGTCATCGCGTTAAGTCCCGATGGCAAACTGCTCGCGACCAGCGGCAAGCATGAATTGATTTTGATTAATCCAATCGATGGAAAAATTTTACAGACTTCGCCTTTGCCTTTGGACGATTTGCGCGCGGACGACACCAACGAGGTTTCGGAACAGATTTTGAAACCAGACCCTGGAGCTCAAGCGAGCTACAACGGACTGGTTTTTTCGCGAGATGGAAAACGTATTTATCTCTCGAACGTGGCAGGCGACATCAAAGTGTTGGCTGTCGGAAAGGATAACAAAGTTTCCGCGCTGCATTCTCTTCCTTTGCCGCAAAGCAAACTCACACAGCGTAAATCCGAAATTCCCGCCGGCCTCGCGATTTCGCCGGATGGCAAACGGCTCTATGTCGCAGGCAATTTATCGAATCGGCTTTTGGAATTGGAGACGGCGACAGGAAAAATTTTGCGCACTTTTGACGTGGGTGTTGCGCCGTATGAAGTTGTTCTCGTCGGCGAAAAAGTTTACGTGAGCAATTGGGGCGGGCGGCGTCCCAATGCGCACAGCACGACTGGTCCCGCAGGACAAGGAACAACCGTTCGTGTTGATCCGATTCGTCACATTGCCAATGAAGGTTCCGTGTCGGTCATCAATTTAAGGAACGGCAAAGTGGAAAAAGAAATTGTCGTCGGATTGCATTCGACGGCAATGGCGCTCGCACCGAATGGTCGCTTTATTGCAATTGCCAACTCGGGCAGCGACACGTTGAGCATTATCGACACGCGCCGCGATGAAATTGTCGAAACCATTTCGCTCCACTGGCAACCCAAAGATTTGTTCGGCGCGAGTCCGAACGCGTTGGTTTTTGATAAATCGGGCAAACAGATTAACGTCTGCAACGGAACGCAAAACGCGATTGCCGTCGTTCGTTTTAATGCGGGCAAATCGAAACTCGCCGGTTTGATTCCGACGGGTTGGTATCCGGGAGCCATCGCGCTTGATTCCCAATTAAATAAACTGTGCGTGGCGAATATTAAAGGGATTGGTTCTGGAAAAACTTTTACGCCCGGTGAAAAAGTTGAACTCAACTCGCATCAATATCGCGGGACTCTTTCGCTGATTCCAGTTCCAGGAAAATCCAAGCTCGCCGAGTACACGAAAACGGTTTTGGACAATTACGGTGCCGCAGCGATTCAGGCGGCGCTTTTGCCGGCGCGCGAAAATATTGAGCCGCGTCCCGTGCCTGAACGATTTGGTGAACCTTCTGTATTCAAGCACGTCATTTACATCATCAAAGAAAATCGCACCTACGATCAGGTGCTCGGCGACATGAAAGAAGGCAACGGCGACGCGCGGCTTTGTATTTTTGGCGAAAACATCACACCGAATCAGCACAAACTATCGCGTGAATTTGTTCTGCTCGACAACACGCGTTGCTCAGGAGTGCTCAGTGCAGATGGACATCAATGGACGGACAGCGCGTTCGTCAGCGACTATCTCGAAAAATCTTTCGCCGGATTTCCGCGCAGCTATCCGTATTACGGCGACGATGCAATGGCGTATTCGTCCGCCGGATTTATTTGGGACAATGTTCTTGCGCATAAAAAGACACTCCGCATTTACGGCGAATTCACTCGCGATACGGCTGAATGGAAAGATCCGAAACGAAAGGGTTCGCCGGGCTTTCTTGATTGTTACCGCGATCTCATCGACCAAACCGATTTGGTCGAAATCAAGTCGCGAGCAACCATTAAATCGATTGAGCCTTATCTTTGCACCAATACTGCGGGATTTTTGATGCGTGTGACTGATGTATTTCGCGCACGGCAGTTCATCAATGAGCTGAAAGAGTTTGAGCGCAACGGAAATTTTCCAAACTTAATTGTGATGCTGTTGCCGAGCGATCACACGAGCGGAACCAGTCCGCGTTCGCCCACGCCGTCCGCGAAAGTCGCCGACAACGATTTGGCTTTCGGACAAATTGTCGAAGCCGTCAGCCACAGCAAATTTTGGAAAGAGACTTGCATCTTCGCAATTGAGGATGACCCGCAAGCGGGTTTCGATCACGTGAGCAGTTATCGCACGACTGCTTACGTTGTGAGTCCCTACACCCGCCGTCACGCCGTGGTTTCCACTGATTACAACCAGACGAGTCTCGTTCGCACGATTGAACTGATGCTCGGTTTGCCGCCGATGAACCAACTCGATGCGAGCGCGACGCCGATGTTTGATTGCTTCACGAACCAACCGAATTTCACGCCTTACATTACGCTGACGAATAATATTCCACTCGATCAAATGAATCCTGATATCAAAGCGATTCGTGATTTTATCCAGAAAAAATTCGCCATCGCTTCATCGAAGCTGCCGTTAGACGCAGTGGATGAATGTCCCGAAGATTTGTTCAACCGGATTCTTTGGCACGCGCAAAAAGGTCTGGCGGAATATCCGGCGTGGGCAGTAACGGCCGCAAAAGGTGACAAGGACGACGATTAACCTCTGAATTTTTCAGGAATTATTCCAACTCGACAATTCCTGCACGCTTGCGCGTGCGGCATTCTTCCACGCTGGCGCGGAGTTGTTCGCGAATTTCTTTGGCGTTCTTGATCGCTTTAAGCTCCAACTGAGGCGTGGTGTCGTCGCCGGTGATGATGAAAATATTTCCCACACCAAACATGCGGTAGAGGAATGGTTCGATGAGTGACGTGTCTTTCACTCGATAAAGTTCCAGTTCATCGGTGCGTTTAGACAAAATGCCTTTGACCATTTTGATGCGTTCCGTGGTGATTTCGTAGGAGAGAAATTTCAGCGCGACCCATTTGCTTGCCAAAAACAGGAGCGGGATCAGCGGCAGCCAAAAAATCGTTTGGCGCAGAGGGCCGGGAGAAATTTTGTTCCAAAACAAAACCAATGCGATGCTGCCTCCCAAAAACAAAATCAAGCTCACCACGAGCGAACCGAGAATCGAAACGGGAGATGGGTTGCCTCTGAAAATAATGCGTTCGTCAGCCATGCGTTAAGTTTTCACACGTCGGGCGATTCGCGCAACACGTTTTGATTCTTAAATTATTTTGCCGGTTTGCGTTTGTCCAGCCACTCGGCTAATTACTTAATCAATGCGGAGCGTCATTTCTCGATACTCTTTTTTGACAAAAGTAATTTTGCCAATGGCTTTTGCGTTGGTTTCCTGGTTGGCCTGCTCCAGTTGCACCAAGCGGCAGACCCGAGTGGATTTTGGCAACGCCCATCAAATTCTTTATTTAGCGAATGGCGCGGAGCCGGAGGACCTTGATCCACACATCGTCACCGGTGTGACGGAAGACCATATTATTCGTTCGCTCCTCGAAGGTTTGGTGGCGGAAGACCCCGTGGATTTGCATCCGGTTCCCGGCGTGGCGGAGCGTTGGGACATTTCGCCCGATGGAAAAGTTTATACGTTTCATCTTCGAGCGAACGCCAAATGGTCGAACGGCGATCCTGTCACGTCCACGGATTTCATTCGATCTTACAAACGCGCGCTAACGCCGGAACTGGCCAACGAGTACGACTACATGTTTTTCTATGTCGTCAATGCAGAGAAATTTCTCAAAAAAGAAATCACGAATTTTAATGACGTCGGTTTCAAAGCTATCGACGACCGCACGTTGCAAATCACGTTGAATAATCCCACGTCCTATTTTCTTTCGTTGTTGAATCACCATTCGTGGTTTCCCGTTCACATTCCCACGGTGGAAAGATTTGGTAACCCGTATCAACGTGGCAATCGCTGGACGCGACCCGGAAATTACGTTTCCAACGGACCTTTTGTTTTATCAGAATGGAAAGTGAACACGGTCATTGCCGTGAAAAAAAATCCGCTTTATTGGGACGCGGACATAGTCAAGTTGCAGGGCATTCGATTTTATCCGATAGAACGACTGGATACAGAAGAACGCGCCTTTCGCTCCGGCCAGGTTCACAAAACCTACAAAATTCCTCTCACGAAAATCGCCTATCATAAGGAGCATAATCCCGATTTGTTGAAGCAAGCGCCGTATCTGGGAACATATTTTTATTCTCTCAATGTTACAAACGCGGCGTTCCGCGACAAACGAGTGCGGCAGGCTTTGGCGATGTCGATTGATCGCGAGGCCATTGTGAAAACCGTGACGCGTGGTGGCGAAATCGCGGCGTATTCGTTCACACCGCCCAACACGGTTGGCTATACGGCGGAAGCAAAGATTTCCTACGACATCGAGCGCGCGAAAAAATTGATGGCCGAGGCCGGTTATCCAGAGGGCAAAGGTTTTCCAAAAACAGAATTGCTTTATAACACTTTGGAAAGTCACAAAATTATTGCAGAAGCATTGCAGCAAATGTGGAAGAATAATCTCGGCATCGACATCACTCTGCGAAACGAGGAGTGGAAAGTTTATCTCGATTCAAAAAAGCTGGGGAAGTTTGACTTGTTTCGTTACGGCTGGATTGCCGATTACGTTGACCCGAATGCGTTTCTGGACATGTGGCTTTCGTTCAGCGGTAACAATGCGTCGGGTTGGAAAAATCCGAAATACGATGCGCTCATTGCCGAAGCCGGGCGCACGATTGACACCGCTGCGCGTTTCAAAGTTTTTCAAAAAGCCGAGGCACTCTTACTTGATGAAATGCCGATTGTGCCCATCTATTATTACGCGACGGGCTACCTTCTGCGTCCTAGCGTGAAAAATTGGAACCTGACGCTACTCGACCATCAGCCTTACAAATACGTTTACCTCGATCCGGCTGCGGAAAAAACGGACCACTGATTATGATTCGATTCATTATCCGGCGTATTCTGATTTCAATTCCAGTGCTGTTCATCATTGCGGCCATTTCCTTTTTTATGATCAAAAAAGCGCCGGGCGGACCGTTCGCCAAAGAAAAGAGCGCGCCACCGGAAGTGATCCAAAAAATCGAAGCGCAATACGGCTTGAACGAGCCGGTGCACAAACAATTTTTTACTTATTTAAAAAACGCGGTGCTGCACGGTGATCTCGGCCCGTCGTATCGTTACGCAAACTGGAGTGTGAACGATTTGATTCGGTCTGGCTTTCCCGTTTCGCTCGAACTCGGTTGCTGGGCGCTGGTCATTGCGATGATGGTTGGAATCCCCATCGGCGTGATCGCCTCCATCAAACGGAATTCGTTCGGCGACTATCTCCCGATGTCCATCGCGACGATGGGAATTTGTTTGCCGAGTTTCGTCATGGGGCCGCTGCTTGTGGGAGTTTTTGCGCTCTGGCTGCGTTGGTATAATTCCTCTGGCTGGGATTTTTCCTACGATCGAATTCTGCCCGCGCTGACTTTGGGCGGTTACTACGCGGCCTATCTCGCGCGACTGACTCGCGGAGGAATGCTCGAAGTTTTAAATCAGGATTTCATTCGCACCGCGCGCGCCAAAGGCGTGAGTGAAATCGCCATCGTGACCAAACATGCCTTGCAGATTGGCTTGCTGCCGGTGATTTCGTTTCTCGGCCCGGCGACGGCCGGTTTGCTCACCGGCTCATTCGTGGTGGAAACCATTTTTGACATTCCTGGATTGGGTCGTTACTTCGTCACGTCGGCCTTCAATCGCGATTACCTTTTGCTCATGGGTTCAATTCTGTTTTACGCCGTCCTGATCGTGACGATGAATTTGATCGTGGACATTTTGCAAGTGTGGTTGAACCCAAAACTTCGTTTCGAATGATATGATGACGGAAACGATTAAACGAAACGCGCCTATCACCGGAAAGGAGAGTGTGTCGAAAGGAGTTTCACTTTGGAAAGCGGCATGGCTGCGATTGTTAAAAAATAAAATGGCCGTGTTCGGAATGGTCGTATTGCTGTTTCTTTTCTTCGCGTGTTTCGTAGGCTACGAAATCGCGCGGGCGCGTGGTTTCGGTCACGAAGCACAAAATCTTTCCTTTGGTGCCGCCCCACCGAGCGCGAAACATTGGCTCGGCACCGATCCACTGGGGCGAGACATGGTTGGACGCGTGCTGTTCGGTGGCCGAATTTCGCTCATGGTCGGAATCGTCGCCACGTTGACCTCATTGATCATCGGCGTCCTCTACGGCGCGATTTCGGGATTCGTCGGCGGCAAAGTTGATTCTATTCTCATGCGTTTGGTGGACATCCTTTACGCGCTGCCCTTCACCATTTTTGTCATTTTGCTAATGGTCGTGTTTGGGCGGAACTTGCTGCTCATTTTCATCGCCATTGGTGCCGTCGAATGGTTGACGATGGCGCGAATCGTTCGCGGACAAGTGATGGCGGTTCGGCGAATGGAATTTATCGACGCCGCAATCACTCTAGGTGTGCGCAAACGCCGCATCATTTTGCGCCACATCATTCCCAACATCCTCGGCCCGGTGATTGTTTATGCGACACTGACCGTTCCCGCCGTCATGCTCCTGGAGGCGTTCATCAGCTTTCTCGGTCTTGGCGTGCAAGCGCCCGATACGTCGTGGGGCGTGCTGATTAAAGAAGGTGCGGACGCGATGGAGGAATATCCGTGGTTGCTGATCTTCCCAGCTTCCGCTCTGGCGCTGACTCTTTTCTCGCTCAATTTTCTCGGCGACGGTTTGCGCGATGCGCTCGACGTGCGCAGTTCAAAGTAATTTTTTTTAACCGCGAAACACACGAAATACGCGAAAAGGAATCTGTCTTTTGTCATGTTGGTGTATTTCGTGTGTTTCGCGGTTAAAGATTTAATCGGTCTTTCCCCCAACAAATTTTCAAGCGGTTTCGCGTTGTCGGAATTTTTGGACTGCTTTAGTTTTGCGGCGCATGAATTTATTTGTCACTGGCGGCGCGGGTTACATCGGCTCGGTTTTTGTCGAGGAAGCGCTCAACGCGAAACATCAAGTCACGGTTTTCGATAATCTCGCCGAAGGCCATCGCAGCGCGGTGGACTTGCGCGCCAAATTTGTCGAAGGAAATTTAGGCGACCGCGAATTCACCATTGATGCGATAAAAAAAACAATGCCCGACGCAATCATCCATTTCGCGGCGCACGCACTCGTCGGTGAATCAATGACGAACCCCAGCAAATATTTTCGCAACAACGTCGGTAGTGGAATCAATCTGCTCGATGCCGCCGTGGAAGCGGGCGTGAAGAAATTTGTCTTCAGTTCGACGTGCGCAACTTATGGCCCACCGGATCGCGTTCCGATGACCGAAGATTTGCCGCAACGTCCGATCAATCCCTACGGCGAATCGAAGTTAATGTTCGAAAAAATTCTCAAGTGGTATCAGGAGATTTTTAAACTGGAGTTCGTTGCATTCCGCTATTTCAACGCGGCGGGCGCGAGTGAAAAGTTTGGCGAACATCACCGCATCGAAACGCATTTAATTCCGAACGTGCTGGATGTCGCGCTTGGAAAAAAACAGCAGTGCGAAATTTTCGGCATCGATTATCCGACACCCGACGGCACGGCGGTTCGCGATTACATTCACATCATTGATTTAGCTCAGGCGCATCTTTTGGCGCTGCATCCCGGCAAAACAGGTTTTTACAATCTAGGAAACGGCGACGGTTATTCGGTACGTGACGTGATCCAGATGTGCGAAAAAGTTTCCGGAAAGAAAATTCCAGCCATTGAAAAACCGCGTCGCGCTGGCGATCCACCCAAACTCGTGGCTGCGGCTGATAAAGCCAAGACTGAACTGGGGTGGAAACCGAAATTTCCAAAGTTGGAAGACATTGTTCTTACCGCTTGGAGTTGGCACAAAAAACATCCCGACGGCTATTCTGATTAGAACCTTTTATTCATAATTGGTGGAAAAGCGGAGCGTCAGTTCAGCCCGTGACCTGATTGAAGCGGAAGACACACCGTGCCAACGTTTTCTTACTGAGATTTTGCCCTGTTTATAACCGTCAGCCCAAATAATCTCAGGTTTTAACCGCCAAACAAATTATGAGCAAACCACTCCGAGTTCTGATTGTAGAAGATTCCGAAGATGACGCGATTTTGCTTTTGCGGCATCTGCGCCGTGCTTATGACCCGCAATTTGAGCGAGTCTCAACCGTCGCCCAAATGAAAGCGGCTCTGGAAAAATATTGGGACGTTATTATTAGCGACTATTCCATGCCTGGTTTTGATGGATTGGATGCCTTGCGACTTTTACAGGAAACGAAATTAGACACGCCGTTCATCATCGTCTCCGGTGCGATTGGGGAAGACATTGCGGTCCACGCGATGAAAGCTGGCGCCAACGATTATGTGATGAAGGGCAAGCTTGCGCGATTGGTTCCCGCGATTGAGCGTGAATTGCGTGAAGCAGAGAGCCGCCGCGAACGGCACCGTGGAGAAATTGCGGTGGCACATCTGGCCGCGATTGTTGAATCGTCTGACGAGGCCATCATTGGAATGGCTCTGGATGGAACGGTCTTGAGTTGGAATTTTGGCGCGGAAAAAACCTATGGTTATTCTGCGGATGAAATAATTGGTCACAGAATTTCCGTGATTGCGCCGCCAGTTTCAGCCGGAGAAGTCTCCCATATTTTCGAGAAGATCAAACGAGGCGAACGGGTTAACTGTTACGAAACCATTCGCGTGAAAAAAGATGGAACACCCATTGATGTTTTGCTGACCATTTCTCCAATTAAGAATTCCTCAGGTGAAATCATTGGGGTATCGGCCATCGAAAGCGACATCACTGAGC
Source organism: Verrucomicrobiota bacterium (assembly GCA_039916145.1). Lineage (GTDB taxonomy): Bacteria > Verrucomicrobiota > Verrucomicrobiia > Limisphaerales > CANJXF01 > CANJXF01. Next base: position 10,606 of record JBDSLX010000056.1, read on the forward strand.
GCAAGAGGGTCGAATCCGAACGCAAGCGACTTATCGACGAGTTGCAGGAGGCTCTGGCCAAAATCAAAACGTTACATGGATTGCTGCCGATTTGTGCGGCTTGCAAAAAAATCCGGGACGATAAAGGCAATTGGCAACCAATCGAAAGTTATATCAAGGCACGTTCCGATGCGGATTTTTCTCACGGCATCTGCCCATGTTGCATGGAAAAACTTTATCCCGAATATATTTCAACAGCCTCCACGGCTTGATTTCCAGATTCATTGGCGGGGTAAAATGCGATTCTGCTAAATCGCAGTGATATCTGGAGAGTGGTACGACGCACCTGCCCAAGCCCACTCGCGATAACGACGAAATATATTAGCAGAATTCGGCGAGTCGTCTCCTGATCTGCACGTAGCGTAAACTGAGCGTAATCATGGAAAAGATTTCAAATAGCGCAGCAGTGGTGAGCGCAGCGGAGATCAAAGCAATTAAATCCATAATTGAGATTTAGCAGCCGTTGGGCCAACCAAAAATGAGAAAACCGCCCGTTTCCTGACTTATCGTCCCACACTGGAGCGTTGAAATAGCCGGTAAAATCTGCACGTCGATCCGAGGGAATTGGGCGCGGTAATTCAGCGGCGTCTGGTGCGGCAGGCTCCTTGGTTTCTGGCTCGCTCCATTTGCGAAATTCCGCATCGCCGTCGGCAAAGGAAAGTGCAGGGCGATCATCGTGATAAGAACCGGACAAATCCTTCCACTCGACGTAGGTGTAATCGGACTTAACCAGGAAATAACCGTCGTTGATGCTGTCGGGATGTTCGTCCAGGAACACGAAAATCAACGAAGGTTTGGGTATTTCGGTCAGTGAAAAAAATTGTTTATAATGTGGGTTGTTGACGTTGGTGCCGGTCTGGGTGAGACCTCCGGCGTTTCCAACCATTATTATCTCCGGCCAATTAAAAGGCCTGGAGCGTAAAAATATATGGGGAGTGGCCAATAATCATCTTGACTCATTTTCCGAACGGAAGAAAAATCGCGTCAATTCCACGCCCAATTTTATGAAGAAATCACTTTTTCTCATCGCTACCTTTCTTGTCGTTCAGGGGGCTTGGGCGCTCCCCAGTTTCGATCCTTTTGCGGATGCGACCGCGAACGGCGGAACCAGTTACACCACCAACACGCCATTGGCGGGCCAAATGATCAGCGGGAGTGCTGCTTGGGCGACAATGGGCAGCAACAATGGCAACCCAGTCGAACCGCGAATTGCCGCAGGCAATCTTGCTTACCCGGGGTTGCCAGCCTCTAGCGGCAATAGTGTTTCTTTTTTCTCGGCTGTAGCAATGAGCGCGCGCTTGAACCTGAATGCGACACAGACAAACGGCGTGGTTTATTACTCGTTTATTTTAAAGATCACTGATATTTCAGCAGTCAGCACTGCGGCCTCGAATAATTTCTTTGCTGCGTTCAGCGATGGCACCGTCGCCCAGATAAATTTATTGGCCCGGGCGGGAACCCGGGTTTTGACAAAAAAAGTCGGCACTGGCTACGTTTTGGGCGTAAGCAAAACTTCCACCACGACCGACTTTGTCTATGATACAACCATTCGTAACGTCGATGAAACGCTCTTCATCGTAGGATCTTTCGACATTGTCAGCCCCGGCGTGACGAACTGTAGTTTATGGATCAACCCTTCGGCAGCTTCGTTTGGCTCCAATACGCCACCCGCTCCCACCATCACGGCCACGACCGGCACAGGCACCACCCAATTAAACAGTGCCGGGGTCCGCGCATTTGCAGTCATGTGCCAATTACCCGGTGCGCCCACAGGCATTCTTGACGAACTGCGTGTTTCCACCAATTGGGGTTATGTTACAGGCGGCGATCCGGCAATTATCACGCCTCCCGTGAGCCAGACTCTTCCGCCCGGCAGTACTGCTGTCTTTAATGTCACGGCAAGAGGGACAGCAACTTTGGTTTATCAATGGGTTCAAGATGGAAATCCTTTGACGAATGGCGGAAATATTTCCGGCGCAACCACAGCGTCGTTGACGATCAGCGGCATTTCAGGAATTGACGCAGGCGCCTATTCTGTTCTGGTGACGAATGGACTTGGAAATTCCGCTCAAAGCAGCAGCGCCACTTTGAGTATTACCGATCCTGCCATCACCAGCCAGCCGCAGAATCGCACGAACGATTTTGGAACGACGGCTACCTTTCAAGTCATCGTCTCGGGCACGGGGCCGTTCACCTATCAATGGCAAAAAGTCGGGGTGGGCGACTTGAGCGATGGCGGAAATATTTCCGGCAGCCAAAGCAACGTGCTGACATTGACCGGCGTTTCCTTTCCTGATGCAGCAAATTATTTAGTCAAAGTAACCGGCGGCCTGAGCAACATAGACAGCTCGGCTGCTACTTTATTCGTGAGAGACCCGATTGTTTTGACGCAGCCGGTTTCCGTGACGAATCTAGCGGGATCACAAGTCACTTTTAGTGTCGTCGCGGGCGGCACTGGGCCGCTGACTTATCAATGGAGAAAAAACGACGCCACCCTAAATAACGGCGGCAATATTTCCGGCGCGACGACGGACACGCTGACGATTGCCAACATCACTTCGGCGGACGAGGCGGCCTATGACGTCATCGTCACGGGCGGTTTTAGCAGCACTGAGACCAGCCAGAAGGCCGCGCTGATGGTGCAAAATCCGGTCAGCATCACGGTGCAACCCACTTCCCGCACGGTTCTCGCAGGAGCCAAAACTGTTTTGGCGGTGGGCGTCAACGGCACTGCTCCTTTGAGCTATCGATGGCAGCTTGGAGCGACGGATATTCCGGGCGCAAATTCCGCAGCTTACATTTTAACCAACGTCCAGCCCCCAGTGACCGGGAACTATCGCGTGATCGTTTCCAACTTCTTGAATAGCGTGACGAGTTCGGTGGCAGTCGTGGCCATCGCAAACAATCTGAATCTTCACAGTAGTAATATTGTCGTCATTCGCGTGGGCGATGGCGCACAAACCCTGACCGCCAATGGCAACTCGATGTTCCTGGATCAATTCGCCGGCAATGGAAGTTACGTCAGCACGCTCAACATTCCCGACGCCGGCGCTTCAGCGATGATTACACTGGGGCCGAACCAGGTGCCGACTCCTTCCTCAGTAACGGGCAGCGGTTTGACGCGGTCGGCGGACGGGCGGTTTCTCGTGCTCGCGGGTTATAATACAAACATCGGATACAATGCGACTCTGAACACCGCCACCGCAGCAGCTTTGCCGCGCGGTGTTGGATTGGTTAATTCGCTCGGTCAATATACTCTAGCCCTGGCCAGCACGGATTCCGCTTACTCGGCTACTTTCTGGCGCGCAGCCGTCACCGACGGCACAAATAACTTTTGGGGCGCTGCCCGCAACGGAGGCACCCATTATCTTGGATTGAGTGACCCGCCTGAAACGATCCAAACCGTTTTTTCCAACATGCGCTCGACGGCCCTTTTCAATGGCAGTATTTATTGCGTGTCGGCGGTAAGCGGCGGTAATAACGGGGTTCTGAAATTGGAAGGCATGCCGAAAACAGCCGCCGTCTCCAATCCCCAGGTTTTGTTCGCCGGCTCCACCGGGAGTTCGGATCTGGAAGTCAATCCGGCGGGAAATTTAATTTACCTTGCGGATGACCGTAGCGCTCCCAGTGGTGGAATTCAGCGTTGGGAATACGATGGTTCAGTCTGGAACAACGTTTATACGTTGACGAACGGTTTGCCGATGGGCGCTCGTTACATTACCGCCGACTTTCAAGGAGCAAACCCCATTCTTTACGCAGTCTCCAAGGAAGCGACGGACGAAAATAATCGCATCGTCAGAATCGAAGACACTGGCGCGAGTTCTCCGGGAACAACTCTGGCCGCATCGGGCGCAAATCAAAACTTTCGCGGCCTGCGTTTTGCGCCGGGCGGGACGGTCGCCTTGCCGACGCTTTTCGCTGTGCGCGAGGGGAACAACTTCATCTTGAACTGGAGCGGCTCATTTTTTCTGCAATCCGCCACGAATGTTGTCGGCCCTTACGGCGACGTATCTGGAGCGAGCGCTCCTTACACAAACAGCGTGATCTCCGGGCCGCAAAAGTTTTTCCGGTTACGAGATTAATCATTTCGGAACAAAGTTTCCTTGGGCGCAGGTTGATCCGAAATTTTAAGGCTGAGAGACTTGACCGTTTTAGGCGATTGAAGTTATTAATGATGTTCACCCAAATAAGTTTATGCGCTGCAAAGTCCCAGACAAAAATAGTGCGTTTACCCTGATCGAATTGCTCGTTGTCATCGCCATCATTGCGATACTGGCCGGGTTGCTTCTTCCCGCGCTGGCCAAGGCGAAGCAAAAAGCGCATGCCATCGCCTGTGTGTCGAATCTGAAACAGTGGGGCATGAACTGGCATTTTTATACCGAGGATAGCCGAGGTTATTTTAGCGACGGTGAAAAGGATGATCCAAGTGATCCCGATGCAGCGCGTGGTGAATGGATGATTGCGCTGAAAGAATATCATGGCAAAAAACCATTTCTCCTGGTTTGTCCCACCGCGAATTTCCGGCGAAAAACCGGATCTTCGACGGTTGAAATCAGAGTGCCTGCTACCGGTGCCGACAGCGCGGCGGAAAACTACGGGGGGCCTACGACGATGCACCGTTTTGCAGACGGAGTCACCGATGAAACGACCGGCGGGCGGCTCTATTCCAGTTACGGCATTAACGTTTGGGTTTATCGGGCGACAACCGTCAAGCAGAACCGCCCGATCGAAGAATACTGGGGAAGCTTGAGCGCATCACGCAGGCCCACCGAGACTCCATTGATGGCTGATTCGGTGTGGCGCGGCGGCGGCCCAATGACCACTATCAGTAATAAGCGTGACGCGCCTCCCTCCAATGATCACTGGGAAAATTCAAACCGGGACATGATGCACTTTGCGAGGCATCGTCATGGGAAGGGAATCAATATGACCTTTCTTGATGGTTCCACCCGTCACGTTCGAGCGAGGAAGCTCTGGGCACAACAATGGCATCGAAATTACAATGTCACTTACGTGCCGACATATCCTGCTTGGATGACCAAATAACCTATCCAATATTAGAACGCATCTTGAGCGCGGCGTTCACGCCGCTTCCACTTTCAAAATGCCAAATCCGCGCCAAACCGATACTTTTTTTCAGATTGAAGCGGACTAAAGCCCGCGCTCCGGTATTTATGCGATGGCTTCTAGCAACACGGATTACGGAACCCCAGTATTTCCCGGCATGGATGCGTTGACGCCTTTGACCTTCCAGCAAAAACGGCGGAGTCGAAACCCCGCCGCCGTGTCATTATCCAGATGTTAATTAATCAGTGACAATCGTTCCATCCTCTGCGATGTGCAAGGTGGAGGTTTTTGCCGGATCGGCGACCTGGACTTTATAGACGACTCCGGGCCGCACTTCCTTATCGATGTCCACGATTCTCGCGCCACCCGCCTGGAGGCGAATGGCGTTTTGCACCGCCACTGGCAAATCCTCTAACCGCGTCCCGCCGGTTCGAGGGACATACGTTGCTCCGGCTCCTTCGGTAATGATGACTGGCCGACTGGTTTCATGGATGACCACCGGTGGGCTGCTTTCCCGAATGACCACAGGTCCGTGACCTTTCAGAAGCGCTCCGTCCGATGCGATATGTAATTCAGGATTTCTGGCCGGATCTTCAAACGACACCGCATAAACCGACCGTCCGTTGCGATGTTCCTTTTCCACTTGCGCAATGTTTGCGTCAGGCGCATAAGTGCGAATCGTGCGTTGCACCCCCATTGGTAAATCCCGTAATTCTGCCATATGAACGTCGCGCGTCGCACAACCCGTGATCAGCCCAACGGCGGCCAGCGCGATCATAATTTGATTCTTCATTCAGTTTCCTTTCGTTTAATATGATTTTTGTTCCTTTCATACAAACCGACGAAAACGCCCCGTTCGCAATGGGGAACCAGCCTGATTATCTCTTAGGAAAAATCGCAAAATCCCATGCGGGATAAATTTCTCCCTTGATCTGTTTGCCGGAGGAGATCAATGTTTTGCCTGCCAAAACATTTCCCTGCAAATGAAAGAGTGCGCTATGAACAATTACATCTCCTGCTCAAGTCCCAGAACGAATCTGCTGCAAAACCTCGGCGTGATTCTGCTCAGTCTCGCCGTCGCCAGTTGCGCGCCGAAGAAAACGGAAACCATCGTGATCCGAGGCTCCAACACCATCGGAGAAGAACTTGCCCCCAGCTTGATCGCCGCATACAAAAAAGAGCATCCCGGCGTCGCCTTTGATCTCGAATTCAAAGGAACCTCCTATGGATTGGGCGCTTTGATGGTGGACCGGTCTGACATCGCCGCCGCCTCGCGCCCACTGACCACGAACGAACTGGAACTGGCGCGGGACCGAGACATCGCTTTCAACGATTACGTGATTGGTTCCTACAGCGTGGCCGTCATCGTCAATGCCAAAAGCCCTCTCGCCAACTTAACCACCAATCAGGTGCGTGATATTTTTACCGGCGCCGTGCAGAACTGGAAAGACGTGGGCGGGCCGGAAGCGCCCATTCATTTGCACATCCGCGATCTGATTTCCGGGACGCATCTCGGCTTTCAGGAATTGGCCATGGAAAAGAAACCTTACGCCTTGCATCCAAAAACATTTACCAATGACACCGCCATTGTTTCGGCAGTCGCGCAAGATGCCAACGCCATCGGTTATTCCAGCCTTGAGTCCGCCAAAAAACCCGGCGTGAAGGCCATCTCCATCGGCGGTGTGGCTCCAACCCTTGGTTCCGTCAACCAAAGCCAATATCCCTACGCGCGCCTGCTTCATTTTTATACCAACAAAGCCAAAGAAAGCGCCGACGCTCGCGACTTCATCCAGTTTGTCCAATCCTCACCAGGGCAGGGGATCTTGAACCAGATGGGCTTCGTCGGCAAACCGTCCCCCGCACCCTGATTTATGTTTCTCCTGATTCCCGTGGGCGTCCAATACAACGCCCGCCGTTATCCGGTCGTCACCTTCACCTTGATGGGCATCAACGTCGCCCTCTATTTGTTGTCCCTCTTTTTCTTCTTCTATAATTTCAACGGCTACGTTGAAGACCGCGAGTGGGTCGTCTTCCACCTCGGAATGGTCCCCGCCGACAACGTCTGGTGGACTTATCTCACCTCCATGTTTGTCCATGCCGACTTCTTCCATATCCTCGGCAACATGATCTACCTCTTTCTTTTCGGCGCTTGTCTGGAAGACATGATTGGCCGCGGGCCCTTCACCCTCTTTTATCTTTTTAGCGGTGTCATTGCCACCGTTGCTTACACCCTCGTCACTCCGGCCGGTCCCGCCTCCACCATTCCGTTGGTCGGCGCCTCCGGCGCAATTTCTGCCTGCGTCGGCGGCTTCGCTCTCATCCTGGCGAAAACAAAAATCAACTTCCGTTATTTTGTCTGGTTCGTCTTTCGCTTCTGGAGCGGCGACTTCTGGCTGCCTGCCTGGCTGGTTATTTCCTTCTGGTTCCTGATGGATTTATTCTGGGCGGTTCTCAGCTATCACCTTCCCCATTCCAACGGCGGCGTCGCTTTCGCCGCCCACGTCGGAGGAACCCTCGTCGGCGCCGGCTTGATCGCCCTCTGGAGAATACTGCCGCCCCGCTTCAAACCCACCGGCGAACCTGACGAACACACTCCCACGCCCATTTATGTGAACGTCAATTCCAATCCCGAAGCGCAGGAAATCGCTTCCATTTATTTATATCAGAACGGCACTCAACTGGGGCCTTTCACCTCCGTCCAAATCACCCGCATGCGCGCTCTTGGCTCCCTCGACCCCCAAACGTCTTACTGGCAGGATGGAATGACCGAGTGGCGCCATGTTTCCGAATTCAGCCCACTCTGACCCCGTCCCTCCACCCAGATTTAAGCCAAATATTTCCCAAGCACCACTCCCGCGCCGCGCCCGGATACTTCCGCGCCAATGCGAACGGCAAATAAACTTCCCCCGCGTTATTGGCCAAATCCTTTTCATGCCACAACTTCACCTTCTCCAGATGCAACCGCAGCGGCGCTTTCAATTTCTCCGGCAACATCGTGACGCGGTCTTTGAAACCTTTGCCATCGTGGATTTCAACTTTGCTCTGCGCAAAATCAACATCCTTGACGCGCAACCGCAGACATTCCAGAAGCCGCATCCCCGTTCCATAAAGCAACTGCACCATCAACTGATACTCGGGCGCGACGGCTGCCAGCAGCCGCGCCGTCTCCTCCTTCGACAAAACGGTCGGCAACTTCGGCTTGCGCGTCGGACGCTCAAGCGCGCCAATCACTCCCGGTTCCATCCCCAACACTTGGCGATAAAGGAAAACGATGGAATTAAGCGCCTGGTTCTGGGTGGCAGCGGCGACATTTCGTTTGACCGCCAGATGACTCAGATACGATTGG
>JBDSLX010000057.1:0-22524 GCA_039916145.1 Verrucomicrobiota bacterium
AGCCAATTGGCGACACCATGGTTTTATCCGCGTCCTCCACAAAAATCACGGCGTGTTCTACGCCAGTGTTTAAAGAGTGAATCGTCAACGCGCCACTTTTCAGCGGAACGGATTCATTCAGGCGCAAATCCTTTGGCGCAGTTAAATTCACAGTGACACGTTCGCCGTGAAAGTTTGCGGTGATCGCTCCTGCGCCGGTTTCAAATGTGATTTGATTTTTTGCGCCGGTTAATTTTTGAATGAAGCGCGCAAAACAACGCGCGCCGTTTCCGCACATCGCCGCGCGACTGCCATCGGCGTTGTAAAAATCCCAGGCCCAATCGGCTTTTCCAGAGGCGCACGGAATCAAAAGCATCACGCCATCCGCGCCGATGCCGCGATGCCGGTCACAGATTTTCACGACCTGTTTGGGCGTGAGTTGAATTTTTTGCGCGCGATTGTCCACGGCAACAAAGTCGTTGCCTGCCCCGTTCATTTTGGTGAATTCCAAGACCATTGCTAAAAAAACTAACGGCGAAAACTTAAAGCGCAATAAACTTATTCCAGTCGCGCTTTATCGCACGTTTTCAATTTTCACCCGGTAAATTCACTGATGAAAAAGGAATTTAAGAGCTTTACATCTTTGGCTTGCTTCCCAAACTTGACGGCGTGTCAGTTACTGTATCTCAAACTGGCCGGGTCGGGCACGTCGCTCGAGATACGGCTCCGAGTTTACATCCTCTAAATAATTTGGAAGCTGCGATCAAACGGTCGCAGGATTTTCTGTTGTCGGAACAAAAAGCCGAGGGCTATTGGGTCGGTGAATTGATAGTGGATTCCACGCTCGTTTCCGACACGATTGCTTACCATCACTGGAATGGAAAAGTAGATAAGGAATGGGAACGCAAAGCCATCAATCACATCTTTTCCATGCAGCTTCCGGACGGCGGGTGGAATATTTATTACGGCGGACCATCGGAAGTGAACGCAACCATCAAGGCGTATCTCGCCTTGAAATTAGCGGGCGTCCCGGTGACCGACCCGCGAATGTTGCGCGCCCGCGAAGTCGCCATGCACCTCGGCGGCATCCCGCGCATGAATACTTTTTCCAAATTGTATCTCGCGTTGCTCGGACTTTTTCCGTGGGATTTCGTTCCGACCATTCCAAGCGAAGTCATTCTCATCGGCAAATGGTTTCACGTAAATTTTCACGACATGAGCAACTGGAGCCGCTCGATGCTCGTGCCGCTCGCCATCATCAACCATTTCAAACCCACGCGACCGCTCGATCACGTCACGCTCCACGAACTTTATCCCGAAGGTTTTCACAAACGCGATTTGCTGCTGCCGCCTGATCCTGACCGATTGACGTGGAGAAATTTTTTCCTTTGGCTCGATAAACTTCACAAATTCGTGGAAAACAACCACCTTCGCCCGTTTCGAAGATTGGCACTCAAAAAGGCGGAGCAATGGATGCTCGAACGCTTTGAAGGCTCCAATGGTTTGGCCGCAATTTTTCCGGCGATGCTTAATTCTCTGATTGCTTTGAAAGCGCTGGGTTACGCAGATGACCATCCGGAAGTTCTGCGAGCCGAACGGGAATTGAAAAATCTTGAGCACGAAACGGAAAACAGCGTTCGCATCGAGCCGTGTTTCTCGCCGGTCTGGGACACGGCGATTGTCGCGATCTGCCTGCATGAATCTGGAATTCCTGGCGACCACCCGGCCTTAAAAAAATGTTGCGATTGGTTGATCGACAAAGAAATTCGTTTCAAAGGCGATTGGTTTTACAAAAATCCTGCGAACGTTGAGCCGAGCGGTTGGGTGTTCGAATACGAAAATAAATGGAACCCGGACGTCGACGACACCGCGATGGTGCTGCTGGCGTTGCGAAAGATTGCGACAGACGATCCGAAACGCCGCGATGCATGTTTTCAACGCGGCCTGAAATGGATGATGACCTTCCAGTGCAAAGACGGCGGCTGGGCCTCATTCGACAAAGACTGCACGAAAAGCATTTTAGATAAAGTCCCCTTCGCCGATCACAACGCGATGCTGGATCCCGAATGCGCCGACATCACCGCCCGGATTTTGGAATTGCTCGGTTACGAAAAAGTCAGCAGGAAAAATCCGCAGGTCGAAAAAGCCATTCAGTTCGTTCGCGAACATCAGGAACGCGACGGCTCGTGGTATGGCCGTTGGGGCGTGAATTACATTTACGGGACGTGGCAGGTTTTGCGTGGAATGCGCGCGCTCAACTGGAACATGAAGGAGCCGTGGCTGCAAAGAGGCCACGCCTGGTTGGAAAGCGTTCAACACGAAGACGGCGGTTGGGGCGAACGATGCAATACTTACGACGATCCGGTTTTCAAAGGCCAAGGACCCAGTACGGCTTCGCAAACCGCCTGGGCCGTGATGGGCTTACTCGCGTTCGACGATCCAAATCGCGAAAGTGTGAAGCGAGGAATTGATTATTTGATTCGCACGCAAAATCGCAATGGTTCCTGGACAGAATTGGAAACCACCGGCACCGGTTTTCCGCGCGTGTTCTATTTGAAATACGACATGTATAGAAACAGTTGGCCACTGCTCGCGATGGCAACTTACAAAAATCTTTTGAAACACCCTCGCACCGACCATCAAGTAAATGGCAAGCATCGCGAATTGCCGGTCATGGACATGAAGTGACCGGTACCACACAAGTGTGAGTTGGCTTTATCGAAATTTTGCTCGCCCGATTCTCTTCACGCAGGATTCCGAAAAAATTCACGACCGCACTTTGAAGATTCTCGGCAGGGCGAGTCGTCACAAACTCATTGGCGAATTCGCGGAAAAATTCTGCGGCTCGCCTGAGCTGCCCATTGAATTGTTCGGTTTAAAATTTCCCAATCCCGTTGGCCTCGCTGCTGGAATGGACAAAAACGCATCCGCCGTTCCAATCTGGGAAAAGCTTGGATTCGGCTTTTGCGAACTCGGCGGCGTCACTTGGCATCCGCAACCGGGAAATCCAAGGCCAAGAATGTTCCGCGCCGTCGAAGATGAAGCGCTCATCAATCGAATGGGTTTCAACAATGTGGGCGCGGAAGCCGTCGCGGAAAAATTGCGCGGGTGGAAAAAACTTGGCCGCTGGCCGAATCATCCCGTGGGTATCAATCTCGGAAAATCAAAAATCACTCGGCTGGAAAAAGCCGCCCAAGATTACGCCAACTCGTTCCGCGCCCTCTACGACTTGGCCGATTTTTTCGTCGTGAATGTCAGTTCGCCAAACACGCCTAATCTGCGCCAACTTCAGGACAAAGCCGCGCTCGACGAGATCTTCGCTGCCCTGAATGAAACTCAAAACTCAACGAAACCAATTCTGGTAAAAGTAGCGCCGGATCTTTCCTTTGAAGCCCTGGACGAGATTTTGGAAATTATCAGGACGCGAAATATTTCAGGAATCGTTGCGACGAATACCACCGTTGCTCGACCGCAAACGCGCGAGGGCAAATTGGGTGGAATATATTGCGAGCCGGGCGGCTTGAGCGGGCGTCCCCTCCGCCATCGCAGCAACGAAATTATTCGTCATATTTACAGACAAACTCTTGGGACGTTGCCGATTATCGGAGTCGGCGGAATTTTCGATGCCGATGATGCGCTGGCGAAAATCGTGGCCGGAGCCTCTCTCGTGCAAGTTTACACTGGGTTAGTTTATGAAGGGCCCTTCATCGCAAACAATATTGTTGTCGGTTTAAAACAGCGATTGGCGGAAACAGGAAATATACAGCTTTCGGCAAAGCGATTAGAGACGTTCCGGAGACAAACGCAAATGAAATAGCCGCGAAAGGAACGCAGGGAACGCGAAAGATTTTTTCTCTGAGAGCGTGTTTGAAAACTCGAGCAAAACTCGTAGCAGCCGAGGTAACCAGGCTCAAATATCTCGGTCTGCCACCGAATGATGTCTCAATAGGGCCGGATCAGTCAGCAGAGCGAGCCAAAGCGGTCGCAAATGCCCAGCCCGATGCGCAGCAGCGCCTATGAGGGTTGTCAACAGTGGAGTGGGCGTTATTTAGTTTTTCTTTAAAAGCTTCTGCTTCTTTTCCATTCCCGGTTTTTCCCGTTTCGTCCGTCTTGGTGCATGCGCGCGCCAAGAGTTTTAGGATGGTGGGCCCGCTCGGATTTGAACCGAGGACCAAGCGATTATGAGTCGCCTGCTCTAACCGCTGAGCTACGGGCCCGAAGGCGCGGAGAACGTACAATTTCGTCCAACCGCTTGCAAACAATTGCAGTTTAACATTTCTTGTATCTTCCCTGAAACTCAAACGTCTGCGTATGAATTGAATGAAGCGGCCAAACACGGCTAACGTCTGACACCGAAGTCTAAATGATACATTTGAAAAACAACCGCCGCCGCTTTTTGGAAATATACTCATCAGCTTCAAACTTTGTTATCGCCTTTGCCTTGTGTGTTTCCATTTGTTCTTGCGGACGCAAATCGGATTCGTCGAAGAAAGTTTCCGAAACCGGTACCGCGCAAGCCGTCAAGACGACCAAAGCTCAATCAAGGCCGATGGAACGCAAGGTGACGGTGACGGGTTCATTTCATGCGCATGAGCAAGCGACGTTGACGGTGAAATCCCCCGGACGATTGCAACGCGTCGCAGTCGATGTCGGTAGCGTCGTGAAGAAAAGCGATTTGCTCGCGCAGATTGATCGCGGCGATTACGAGCTGCGCGTGAAACAAGCGGAAGCAGCTTTGGCGCAAGCGCGAGCCAGAGTCGGTTTGCCGCTGCAAGGCGACGACGATCAAATTGATTTGGAAAAAACGGGAACGGTTCTTCAAGCCAAAGCGTTGTTCGAAGAAGCGACCAAAAATCGAAAGCGGATTCGCGAACTGACGCGCGACAAAATCAGTTCGCAATCGGAGTTGGACACGGTCGAGGCCGCGTACACGGTGGCGTCGAGTAATTATCAAACCGCGCTCGAAGAGGCGCGCGAACGGCTGGCGTTGGTAGCGCAACGGCGCGCGGAATTTAATCTGGCCCAAAAGCAATTGACCGATGCGAGTGTTCATTCGCCTTTTGACGGAATCATTCAACAACGCAACGCCAGCATCGGAGAATTTTTGCAAACGGGCACACCGCTCATGGTGATTGCCAATCTCAATCCGCTGCGCTTGCGTCTGGAAGTTCCCGAACGCGATGCGCTGGAGGTTCTTTCCGGTCAACCGATGCGAATTGCCGTGGGCGCAAGTTCGAATATTTATTCTGCCGAAATTGCCCGCGTCAGTCCGATGCTTTCGGAATCCAATCGAATGCTCACTGTGGAAGCCGACGTTCCAGCGAAACCCGAATTGCGTCCCGGTTTGTTTGCGGAGGCGACGATTATTGTCAGCAAAAATGATCCGGCATTAGCGGTTCCCGAATCGGCGATCAGAAGTTTTGTGGGATTGGAAAAAGTTTTTGTCGTTCAACAAGGAAAAGCATTGGAGAAAAGTATTCGCACCGGACGACGCAGCGACGGCTTTGTGGAAATTCTTTCCGGCGTCAATGCGGGCGATGTTGTGATTTTAAATCCTGGCAAAATTCGTTCCGGTCAAGCAGTCATCGAGGAGGCGGATGCAAAGACTCGCTGAGATTTGTCTGCGTCGTCCCGTCTTTGCGGCGATGCTGATTCTTTCGATGGTCGTTGTCGGGGGTGTCGGCTATTTCCATTTGGGCGTTGATCGATTTCCGTCGGTCGATTTGCCAACCGTGACAATTCGCACGAGCCTTCCGGGCGCGTCGCCCGCGGAAGTGGAGGCGCAAGTTTCCCAACGGATTGAAGAAGCGGTCAACACCATCGAAGGCATTAAGGAATTGCGTTCGATTTCTTCATCGGGTTCGTCGTTTGTCATCGTTACATTCGAGTTGGATCGCCAGATTGAAACCGCAGCCAACGATGTACGCGACCGCGTTTCGAGTGTCTTGCGCGATCTTCCGCTGGAAACCGATCCACCGATTATTTCCAAACTGGACAATGATCAATCACCGATTCTTACCCTGGCGCTTTCCGGTGGCCGGTCCGCGCGCGAATTGACCGAATTGGCCGACAAAGTTGTCAAAGTTCAGATTGAACGCTCCGGTGGCGTGGGTGAAGTGCAAATCGTCGGCGGCATTGAACGCGCGATAAATATCTGGATCAATGCGAACCGCCTCGCGGCGTATCAGATTCCAATTACCGCCGTGCGCGATGCGATTGTTCGTCAGAATGCGGATTCTCCGGGCGGAAATGTTACTTCAGGTTTGCGCGAAAAAACGTTGCGCACGTTCGGCAAGATTGATGATCCCGCAAAGTTCAACGATCTCGTTGTCGCAAACATAAATGGTTCGCCCATTCGCATTCGCGACATTGGCCGCGCGGAGGACGGAACAAAAGAGCCACGCACGTTGGCGCGCTTGAACGGCATTCCAACGGTCACGCTCGATATTTTACGCCAATCGGACGCGAACACCGTTGAGGTGATCCAAGGCGTGAAAGCGAAAATGGCTGAAGTCATGGCCGCGCTGCCACCGGATGTAAAACTTGAAGTGATCCGCGATCAATCGCACTACATTCAGGAAGCGTTGCACGAAATTAAAATTCACCTCGTGCTGGGAAGTTTTCTCGCCTGCCTGGTGGTGCTGCTGTTCATGAAAGATTGGCGCGCGATGGTGATTGCTGGAGTAGCCATTCCCACGTCGGTCATCGCGACCTTCGGCATGATGTGGGCGCTGGATTTCACGCTCAACAGCGTGACGATGCTCGCGCTGGTTTTGATGGTGGGCATTGTCATAGATGACGCCATCGTCGTTCTGGAAAATATTTTTCGTTTCGTCGAAGAAAAGAAAATGAACGCCTTCGACGCCGCAAAGGCCGCGACCGCAGAAATCGCCTTGGCCGTTCTCGCCACGACCCTGAGTCTCGTCGTAATTTTTGTTCCGGTCTCATTCATGTCGAGTATCTCGGGACGATTTCTTTTTCAATTCGGGATCACGGCGGCCGTCGCGGTGCTGGTCAGTTTGTTGGTGTCGTTCACACTTACGCCGATGATGTGCGCGCGGCTTTTCCGCCGTTCCAAAAGAGCCTCTGGTCCACACGAGAGCACAAAATCCCGCGCAGGCTTTTACGGAAAGATTGATCAGGGTTACGAACGACTGTTGCGCTTCTCCATGGGTCATCGGCTGGCCGTGATTGTGATTTCAATTTTGCTGATTCTCTCCTCGGTGCCGCTCTACCAAAGCATCAAGCAGGAATATATTCCCGGCAATGCCGACGAGGGCGAATTTGAATTGATGATTCGCACCCCCGAAGGCTTGAGCATTGCCGCGCTGGATGAACTTTCGCACATCCTGGAAGCTGAACTCAGCACTGTCCCCGCGATCAAAACAGTGTTGGTTTCCGTCGGCGGCGGATTGGGCGGTCTCAACACCTTGCGCGCTTACGTCGAATTAAAACCGCACGCCGAAAGAATTTTTTCCATTGGCCGTTTCGCCCGTGAATTGTTCAGGCTCCGTCCGCGAGCCGCTTTTCAAAACAATATTTCGCAACGTGAAGTGGCGCAGGAAATTCGCAAACGCCTCAAAAAATATCCTTCTCTAGCCCCGTCCATCCGCAGCACACAATCATTCCGAATCGGCGGCAGTGGCGCGGAAATCGATTTCTCGTTACTCGGACCAGAACTGGAGGTTCTCAACGATTACGCCGAACAACTCAAGCGGCGCGCGCCCGAGCTGGGAGTGATCGACGCTGACACGACACTGAAATTGGATTCGCCCGAGTTGCGCGTGAAAATCAATCGCGCTCGCGCTGCCGATCTTGGTGTGGACACGTCCGACATTGCGACGGGCTTGCGATTAATGGTTGGCGGCGATCCGCGCGTCTCGCGATTTCGCGACGAAAGCGTGAATGACGATTATGACGTGCAACTCCGTCTCATTGAAAACGACCGCAAGGATGAAGCGACCATTGCGCAACTATTTTTACCGAGCAAAAACGGCGGTTTGGTGCGCCTTGATAACCTCGTTGAACTTATCCCGGGACAAACCGCGTCGCGCATTGATCGACTTGATCGCCAGCGCCAGGTCAGTTTGCGCGGGGCCGTAGCACCGGGTTACGGGCTGGCCGATCGACTTGATGCTCTGAAACTGGAAGTTGCGAAAATGAATTTGCCGCCGGGCTACAGTTCGCGTGTGGTCGGGCGCGGGCGTGAATTGGAAACCACCTTTCAAGAATTTATTTTCGCCTTCATGCTCTCGATTCTCTTTATGTATATGATTCTCGCTTCGCAATACGAAAGCCTGCGCGATCCGCTCATTATTTTGCTTTCGCTTCCATTGACCGTGCCTTTCGCATTTTTTACTCTTTGGATTACAAGCGGAACGTTGAACCTTTATTCCGCGCTCGGATTGCTCGTGCTTTTCGGCGTCGTGAAAAAGAACGCCATTCTCCAGGTCGATCACATGAACAATCTTCGTCGGCAGGGAATGGACGAATTAACCGCGATCATCCAGGGAAATCGCGACCGCCTTCGCCCAATTCTGATGACGACCTTGACGTTCGTCGCCGGAATGCTTCCATTGGCCATCGGCAGTGGACCGGGCGCGGAAGAACGGCGCGCTACGGCGTTGGTGATCATCGGCGGACAAAGCTTGGCCTTACTCCTTACGCTGCTGGTGACGCCAGTGGCCTACTCGCTGATGAGCGGAAAAAAAAAGAAAAGGACGTTTGAAAGCGAGCGCAGTCCAACCGGAATTGAACCCGTGACCAACGACTAGGGGAACAAGCGCAAAGCGAACGAAACATTCGCCGCGCACTTTCCCAGAGTTGACGACCACCCTGCATTTGAGTTTCCTAGCGCCTTGCATTTGCCAGCCAACAAAGAGACGCGTTTTTCCACGCAGCAACGCACCGTTCTCTGGGTTCTCTGGCTGACTTACGGTTCGCTTTATTTTTGTCGCAACAATCTCGGCGTCGCCATTCCCGGTCTCAAAGAGGAATTGCACTACGACGCCAAACAAATGGGCACCGTCCTGATGTCGCTCAAGCTGGCTTATGGCGTCGGGCAATTCATCAACGGCCAGCTCGCCGAACAGATTCGCCCGCGCAAATTGCTCGCCATCGGTTTGCTCGCGTCGGCGGCACTGAATGTCGTTTTCGGTTGGGCGACCGCGCTGTATTTTCTGACGTTTGTCTGGGCTTGCAACGGTTACGTGCAGGCGCTCGGCTGGCCGCCCACCATGCGCACGGCGGCGAATTGGTTTCCGCCAGAACAACGAGGTCGTGCCATCGGCATCATTGGAACGGGTTATCAATTGTGCGGCGCGCTCACATTTTTCGTGTCAGGTTGGGCGGCGGAAAGATTCGGCTGGCGCGGCGCGTTGTGGGTTCCGGCAATTCTGGTGACAGCCAGCGCGATTCACATGTTGCTCTTTCTAAAAGATTCGCCGCGAGAAGAAGCTACTGCCGAAGTCGCACCGCAATTACCGCTGATTCATTCGCATTCGCTGAAAGAAAATCTCAAACTGACGCTGACGAATCCCGCGCTGTGGATCGTTGCGTTATCTCTGCTGCTGCTTGATGCCTGTCGTTACGGTTTCACCGACTGGGGCGTTTCACATTTGATGGCGGTGCAAAATGAAAAGGTGGACGCGGCGGCTTTCAAATACGCCGTGCTGCCGCTCGGTGGGATCTGCGGCGCGCTGGTGGCCGGTTGGGCGACGGATAAATTTTTCCACGGACGTCGCGCGCCGGTGATTTTTATTCTGTTGCTGGCGTTGGGTTGTTTTGGACTGGCTTACGATCACGTCATTCACCTCGGCTTGATTCCGTCGATTTCGATCCTATGCGTCATTGGCTTCTGCATTTTTGGTTCGCAAATTTTGCTGGTCGGAACATTGCCGGTGGATTTGGCGCGGGGCAGAACGGCAGCGGCGGCGGCGGGCTTCGTTAATTTCATGGGCTACATGGGCGCGGCAGCGGGTGATAAATTAACCGGGCATCTCGCGCAGGATTATGGCTGGCAGTTTGCGGTACGATTCTGGGCAGCCTGCGCCTTTGCCGCTGCGGTCGTGATCGCGTGTTTGTGGAACAGTGGACGGAAATCGGGCAAAGACCCAACCCCGATTTGAAATGGTTGCGGAGGTGGGATTTTTTGGTGCAGCGTTTATGAATTAATGGAAATTGCGCGTCGCAATTTAAATCTACGCCAATGCGATTGTGGAATTTGTTCGCCAACAAAATGGCAATGCAAATGAGTTGGCGCATATGACGCGGACGATTGCGCGGTTTCATGGACGCGGAAGCGGAGCGCGGTGCGAGCGGCAAGACCTGGAACAACACAATGAAATTGCTTCGCGCCACGTTTAAATATCTGTTGCCTGCTGGCGCGACCAATCCATTTGTTAGTTTGCTACTTCTAAAGAAACTAAAACTGTTTTTCGCATTCAAAACTTAGGCGTGAATTGATTGTAATTTTTCGGTGATCCACCA
Organism: Verrucomicrobiota bacterium; assembly: GCA_039916145.1. Classification (GTDB taxonomy): domain Bacteria; phylum Verrucomicrobiota; class Verrucomicrobiia; order Limisphaerales; family CANJXF01; genus CANJXF01. Next base: position 10,468 of record JBDSLX010000057.1, read on the forward strand.
GAACTGCCGCCAACGTTATAAGTGTCTTCAAAAACATCCTTTTCGCATTTTAATGCCGTGCCAATTCACTTCTTCAACCGGAAGAATTTCTTCAGCCCATTGGGTGGAACATTGACGTGATTGAGCGTGTTACTTATTCCGGGGCTGGGCGACACGGATGTCCAACTACCGGGAGCCAGGGTGTCGCTTGTTTCGAGTAGGAAACCGCTCGGTGCGGTGGGCCACGTCAAATGTAGGCTCCCATTGCTCAACTTTAGAACTTCTAAAGCCGGCGGAGTGTTGGCCAATCGAAAGAACTGGCTTGGACCTTTAGGCTCGATGTAAACCCAACATTCAGAGTTGGTGACGATCGGGGTTATGGCGACTGGGTACCAACGCCTGGCCGGCACGCTTTCCGCGCATTCCAAACGATATTCCGAAGCGTTCGCGGGCCAGCGAATAAGCAGGCCGGAATTGGAACTCTTTACCAGCGCGAGCCTGGGAATCGCAGGCGTCTGGACCGAAATGGTCTGCATTTGGTTGGAGGAATCATTGCCGCAAGCATCAGTCGCCTTCCAAATGCGGGTTACAGTATAGGTGTTGCTATCGATCACATTCGTGGCTGTATTTACCACGTGCACGGAGGCCACGCCGCAGGTGTCAATCGCAGTCGGTGTGTCAAACACGATTGCAGTTGCTGAACTGACAATTTTATTCGTCAAAACGGAAATAGAAGGGGGCGTAGAGTCGCGAACGGTGATGGTTTGCGCCACGTTACCGTTGTTGCCCCATTGGTCGGTGGCGGACCAGCGCCGCGTAATAATCTGGGTGCCTCCGCAACTATTGCTGATCGTGTCGCTATAGATGATGACCACCGAGCCGCAGGCGTCCTGGGCAACTGCGACCCCAGTTGCATTGGTTCGTGTATCTGCCGGGCATTCAAGAACTACATTTTCTGGAGCAACAATGGTCGGCGGAGTTGCGTCGCGAATGGTGATTTGCTGGGCGCAAGTGCTGCGATTGTTGCAGCTGTCCGTCGCAGTCCAAGTGCGAGTAATCACACTGACAAGGCTACCTACAGGAGCCGGTGTTTGTGGGAATTGCGTCGGCAATGGGGGTTGTTGCTGGGGTTGAGGCAGCGCAGTCATCCGGTTGAGATTTCCAATCGAAATCGTTTTGCCTCCAGTGGCAATAGCCTCTGGCGGAGTCATGACCTTTTGTGCGGAGACCAGGTCCGACGCGATGGTCCCGCCGACGTGATCTGGCTGAGTTGACATGAGAACGACCCAGACTTCGACGATTACTCGATCGCCAGAATCGAGGCCGGAGACTCGGAACGTGCCTTGAATTTTTTCGTCGATGGTGCCTGTATTGATCATGATCGAGCTAAACGAGTCTATCTTGGCGTTGTTATGCGGGTCTACTGAACCCGGATCGGCGGGATCAACGAAAGCACAATAAACTTTATAATTTTTATCGTAACCGAATTCGTCGTTGGAGGTGGTGTGGGTGCTCCAACTGGCCTTGAACTCGATTGTTCCGTTTTCCGGTCCGGTGCCTCCGCTGGCTTCTATGACTGCTTCAAATGGCACAATCTGTCCCAGCGACATCGGCTCGCCGCCGAGTGAAGTCAAGGCATCCAGCTGGCTGGAAGTCGGACCATAGGCGACTGCATGGCGGAGTGGATCCATTGCTCGTCCACCGGTTGGGCAAACCAAATTGGCCGGCCCAAGTTTGAGGTGGGTTGGCAAATATGGAGCGCTACCGCTAACAGGGTCGGCGGCATACCAGTTTATACTGTAGGAACTGGGGACTATGGCATCGGTATAGGTAACAACCACGTTGGTATCACAGTTATCCGTCGCGAAGGCACGGCCGATGATCGCCGGGGCCAACGACTCGCCGCATTGAACCGTGATTCCAGGAGCGCAGGTAAGAAGGGGAGCAATGGTATCCTTCACGAGAATTGTCTGGGTGGCTTCGGCGAAGTTACCGCAATCATCTGTTACCCGATAAACACGAGTCATCGTTCCAGGACAACTGCCTGCCAGACTGCTGGCGCTCGTGATGGAAAAGGTCAGGTCTGCGTCGCAGTTGTCACTGGCGGTGCCGCCAGCTGTGAGGAATGCCGTCAGATTATTGTAGGCGGAGGGCAAATCGTTGACACATTGAACAGAAATTGACGGACAAGTGATCCTCGGCTTCTGTGTGTCAACCACGTTGATGGTCTGTTGCCCATTAATTGTGTTGCCGCAGGTGTCGGTTGCCGTCCATAAACGCAAAATAGTCCGGGTGGCACCGCAACTATTGCTGACGACGTCACCGTAGGTGATGGAAACAGATCCGCAACCGTCCACTGCGGTGGCAACACCGGTTGCATTCGTGCGGGTGTCCCCGGGGCACTCGATAATACGATTTGCCGGAACGGTCAAAGCAGGAGGGGTGATGTCTCGCACGGTAATAGTTTGATGACACGTAGCCTTGTTGCCGCATGAATCGGTGGCCATCCAGGTACGTGTGATGATCTTTGTGCTGCCGCATAAATTCGTCGAAGCATCGGCGTAAGTAACAGTTGTGGAATTGCAGGTGTCTACCGCCGTAGCTGAGCCGGTCGCGCCAGGCAAGGTGCTCGTGCCGCAATCGACCGTAATGTTGGAAGGGCACGTCAGCACCGGCGGCGTGATGTCCCGGACCACGATGGTCTGCACACAACCTGAACTGTTACCGCAAAGGTCCGTGGCCGTCCAGCGACGCGCTATGGTTTTGGTGTTTCCGCAAGAATTCGTTATCGAGTCGATATAGGTGATCGACAGTTGACCGCCCGCATCTGTGGCGGTGGCTACGCCAGTTGAATTCGTCGTCGTGACGGCGGGACAATCGAGGGTGACGCTGGCTGGGCAGGTAACGACAGGAGCAGTAGTGTCGCGCACGGTGATTATCTGTATGCAGCTGGAAGAGTTATTGCATTGGTCGGTAACGGTCCAGCGGCGGGAGATTGTGTGGGCGCTTCCGCAGTTGGTGGTAATCGTGTCGGAATAGGTAATGGTAAACGAACCACAAGCATCTGAGGCTGTTGCAGCTCCTGTAACATTAGTTGTCGTGATTGCGGGATATTCCATCGTCACGTTTGTCGGGCAATTGATAATGGGTGCGGTTGTATCGCGGACGATTATCGTCTGTGTGCAACTTGAACTGTTGCCGCAAGAGTCGGTAGCTGTCCAGCGACGCGCTATGGTTTGGTTATTGCCGCAACCATTTGTTAACAAGTCAACAAAGGCCATTGAGACTGAACCTGCAGCGTCAGTAGCCGTTGCGACGCCAGTGGCGTTCGTCGTCGTAACGGCCGGGCACTCCAGCGTGAAATTTGCAGGACAGGTTATGAGCGGCGGGGTCGTATCGCGAACAGTAATGATCTGCGTGCAAATTGCAGTATTAGCGCACTGATCGCTTGCGGTCCAGCGGCGCGAAATAGTGTAAGTATTGCCACAATTGGTGGGGGTCGTGTCGGTATAGTTTATAGTGAACGAACCACTTGCATCCGAAGCAGTGGCGGCTCCAGTGATGTTCGTGGTCGTAATGGCGGGATATTCCAAGCTCACGTTCGCCGGACACGTAATCTGGGGTGCCGTCGTATCCCGCACAGTGATCGTCTGGTTGCAACTTGCGAAATTGTTGCACTGATCGCTTGCGGTCCATGTGCGCACGATCACCAGCGAATTCCCACAGTTTGTGGTGATTAGGTCGTTAAACGTGATCCCTGTTGAGCTACAACCATCCGTGGCCGTCGCCATGCCGGTGTTGGCGGGGGTGGTATCGGCGGGAAATTCCAACGTGCGATTGGTTGGGCAGCTGAGGACGGGTGGCGTGACGTCCCGTACGGTTATGGTTTGCACGCAACTTACAGAATTGCCGCATTCGTCTGTTGCCGTCCATGTGCGGGCAATGACCCTGGTAGGGCCACAACCATTCGTTTCGAGATCGCTGTAAGTCACCGTGGCGCGGCTGCAACTATCCGTCGCCGCCGCCCTGCCGGTGACATTCGTAGTCGTGATTGCCGGGCAATCGAGGATCAGGTCCGAAGGGCAGGTAAGCACCGGCGCATCGGTGTCTACCACCGTCACTTCAGTAGAACAAGAAACCGTGCAGACATTTGTGATGGTTGTTAGAGAAAGCGAGTAGGCGGCGCCGCACGCTGCACCCGCGACCACTTTGACCGTTGATTGATTCGTTGGGCCGGAAATCGATGCATTCCCAACCACAGTCCATGAATAAGCATTCATTCCCACCAGTGCGCTGAATGTGTTAGTTGTGCGAGGACAGGTGTTTGTCACGCCAGTAATCGCACAGATTGGGGTGGGTTGTGCTGTGAGCACGACGTCGTCCGTCGTCACGCAACCGTTAATCTGCGTAACCGTTAGACGCAAAGTGGCGCTGGCGGTGGAAACACGCGCGGCCGTTACGAGTGAAGCGGCATCATCTATCATTGCCTCCCCGCTGACCACACTCCAACCAATGCTGCCCACCGCTTGCAGCCCGCTTGACGCCGCGCCTTGTAGAGCAAAGGAGGTTGAGGTGCCTTCATTGCATCGAACCTGGTCCGGACCTGCGTTTGCACCGGGGCCGATATTTAAGCTAAACTGTATCGGGTTGATGAAATCTTCGATGGAGGCGCTGCTCGACGAGGATGCCTTGGTCTTTACCATGATCGTTTTGAAACCGACGGAGATGCACGCGTCAAAATTGCCCAGCAAAGCCGTGAGGTCGACAGCTGCCTCGGCAAAAGCGTTCGGTGCATAACTCATCTGACCGAAAGCGCTGTAGGGACTCACGATCGTATTGGTATTCATCGCAACGAACACGCGACCTGCCGGTAAATTGGTTGTGACATTGGCATAAGCAAAGCCGCTTCCGCTGGCTTGCCAGCGCCAGGCGAAGAAGTCGGCCACCTTGCCGCCACCGGTAAAGCCAACGCTTAACAGGATGTCGTTCGTGGAGCGCCCTCCGTTTGAGCCGCTGGAGGTGATAGTTCCATTTCCGTTCAGCGTGAGAGGGCTTTGCAGAAATTCGAAATCGATGTAAGAATCGCCAGAGGTGCTTAGTCGATCCGCTGCAATCACGGCCCAAACATGACCATTGGTGTCGTTACTGAGGTGGAGAAGAACATTGTTGATGTCTGTTTTGGAAGAGGTTTTCCAGAGGTCCAACCCCACGTATTCGGATTATCCACCCACTTCGCGCCGCCATTGAAAATATTGTCCCCTGTGTCGTTATACGCATCCCCGAAATGAAAGGTGCGAATCGGATCAAGCGGCACGCCAGTCGGACCGAGCACGCTGAGACCACTGCCTGGCACGCCGTTCGTGTTTGTCACCCAGTCACCGACGTCCAGAAGCGGTGTGTTAGCGAACAGATCACCATCAATATGGAAGCCACCGAACGGGGGAGTGATAGGTACGAGACCAGCGGGTGGAGGTGTGGCGACAGCGGAACTGGCGGTTAAAATGATGCCGAGAGCCGCCAAAATAAATGTCGGGTTCCAATTTGTTTGCATGATTAATCTCGATTCCTGGAGCCATTGTCGGCTCTTTTTCGTTTAAGAATCGCTACTGGAATTAGCAATTGGCCTACCAACCAAAAATCGGGAGATTATAAGCCCAGGCCAGCAGAATCGTGACTCTCGCGGGTGAGAAATCTGAGTTTATGGACGTAGCAAACTTCCGAACAGGCGATTCTCATCCGATGAGTGCCAGGCGGTGTTTTCTTTCAAGGGCGGAAGTCGGTTTTGATTTCACAACGGATGGCGCTGTAGGATTTGATGTAGAGGTTCAGAACGTGGTCCGTCCTCGCCTATTTTTTGCCGGCGAAAAGTTCTGGTGCGGTCGCGGCGAAATTTAAACCAAGCTGAAGTTCATTGGATGGGACGGGCACGCCGAGATAGTAATTGCTCAAGTGAAGACGATGGTCACGGCCGGATGTCTGGCCGCAGGAATCGAGAAACCAAGTTAGCGAACCTGATGAATCAACATGCAAAAGTTGCATCAACTTTTTTTCAAGATGCCGGAGGTCGCGCAAGCTTTCTTCGGAAATGTTTAACGTGCGGTGAGAGACTGGTGCATAGAAATGCGGGATAGTCTTCGGAATATTTGGCTCCATCGAACGCAGGTAATTCAAAACACTTTTGCAAACTGCTCACGTAAACTGTAAAGCGATTCAGTTTTGGGGCAATGGCACTGAAGGGATGCATCGAATCAACCGTAGCGATGGATTACTGGAATAAGTTCTCTCGACGGGGGTACTTGGGCTGCATCTTCTTCGTCCTTTCCCGGATTGATTTGTCGTTAATCTGCCATTTGTATTTTATCCAGCACCTTTCTGGCGATAATCAGGCGCAACCCATTTCTTTGCCGTGCTAATCGCGACTTTTGCCAATCCGATGGCTTTCGGCACTGTATCCACGGGGGTCATATTGTGCGGTTCAAGAACATCAATGACAAAGACTCCTCCGTGTTTCCGCACTATGACAAAGTCGGGATAAAATGATTTTGTAACTTCGCCGATCTCATAGGGAATACAAAGCGCCAATTCCCGTTGCTGAAAATTTCTAGCCTGCAAATAAATTCCACTTTCTCCATTTCAGCTTGAGCAATTGTTCGCCATGCTTCATCGAAAGATTCAGAAACGAAGATAGCGGAAAAATTAACCAATAAAACCGGCCATGAAACTGATGTTTCATGGCCGGAAATTGGTTGCGGGGGTGGGATTTGAACCCACGGCCTTCAGGTTATGAGCCTGACGAGCTACCAGGCTGCTCCACCCCGCGTTCCAGAAGAGAGCGCAATATAGGGACAATTCCCCTGGCCGCAAGACTTTTATTGTAACCGGAGTTTAAGTTTGCAAAAACGCCCGGCGCTTCTTAACTTCGCCCCGTGTCAGCCAGATTCACGACAACCACTTTTTAGCGTTCGTCCCGCGAGGCGCGGATGAACGCCAACGCCTCGATAATTACGTCGAGGCGTTTTTGTTTAAAAACAGGATCGGCGAAGAAAGGCCGCGAAGTTTTGAAATAATTTACCTTCGCTTCCTTCGTCTCTTCGCGCGACATTTGAATTATGCCCGACGAAAATCAACAGCAGCCGAATCAACCGGAACGCAAAACTCTCGACGACCGTAATAAGATGACCGACCTCGAACGGCTGCGCCATTCGTGCGCGCACGTTCTCGCGACGGCGATTTTGAAAATCTGGCCGGAGACGCAATTCGCCGCCGGGCCGCCCGTCGAAAATGGTTTTTATTACGACGTGGAATTGTCGCACCGCATTTCGCCGGAAGATTTCGCGAAGATCGAAGTGGAGAAAGGCGGTCACGAAACCAGTGAAGCGCCAATTAACCAAACAGGAATCCACCGAAGCTCCCCGCAGTTTGCTTAACCCAAATGTTTTTCACTGCGGCGTTTGATCTCAATGGCTGGAGGATGCACCGGCTACCGAGGGCAGGGCAGGCGGGCGTTTTGGTTGCGCGGAATCAAATCGCCCACGGCCCAGTTGTAATAGGCGGTGTAACGGCCCGGAATAATCACGGTGGAATATCCGCCACCGGACGTTCCTCCGAGAAAGAGCGAATCCTCTCCGCTCAACGACCGCAAAGTCATCGCCGCGTTCTGACCCGGCCCGGCGGGAAACGCTCCGCCGTTGAGCGTGAACGAGCCGGTCAGATTCGCAGCCCGGATGTTGATGCTGGTTTGCAAGTTTTGAGAAATTTCCAGTTCCTCACCCAGGACGGCAAAGGTGTTCCGGGGCAACTGAACGCCGCTCTCGTATTCGTAGCGCACCCGATACGTTCCGGGCACCACCAGTCGCTGCGCAATATTCTGGGCTGGAAAATATCCCAGCAGGATCACGTCGGGTGTGTCGCTGCTTTCCAGGGTGAGCCGGGCGGCTTCGTCGCCCACGGGTCCGGGAAAATTTCCGCCGTTGAAGCGCAAATCCGCCGCGAACGTCACCACCGGAATGTTGATGTCGAAGTTGGTCGTGCCCGCAATCACGACGGTGCCAACCGTGGCGTTCGTGTTCGCTGGCATGATGGCGCCGCCGGTGAGCCCCTCGTAGCTGATGTAATAGCTGCCGGGAATCACGAGCACCTGGAACTGGCCGAAATCCGTCGCGCCGAGGAACACAACGTCGTCACCATTGCGCAACCGGATTTGGCCGGACTCCGTGGCGTTGCCCGGCGTGGGCGCGCCGTTCACCAGGAAATCGCCGGAGATTTGCACCGCAGGCACATTGATGTTGTTGGTCGCGGTTTGATTCAGCACCACGCCGGTGACGAAGCGCGCGCTGCGATTGGCGGGCGCAATGGAACTGCCGGTGAGGCGCTCGTAATGCAGGTCATACGTTCCCGGGATGATGAGTCGTCGATAAAGTTGAAAACGGGTTTCGCCGAGAAGAATTGCCGAATCCGTGTCGGGATCAATCAGCGAAATTTGTCCTGATTCCGTCTGCGAGTCCGGCGCGAGCACACCGTTGTAGAGAAAATTTCCGCTGACCTCAATGGTCGGCACGTCGATGTTCATTACGCCGGGAGCGACGATGGCAACATCGCGGAGGAACGCGGTGAGGTCGTTGGCAGGCGCCACCTCGCCGCCGGTGAGACCGGAATACATCAGGTCATATGCGCCCGGAATGAGCAGCGCGGAATAGATCTGGTCCCTCGTCTCGGCCAAATCGGTCAGCGCGCCGTTTTGTTTCGCGCGCACTTTGACGCGTCCGTTTTCCAGTGCAGAGCCAGGAGCCGGCGTACCCGCGAAGGAGAAAGCGCCGTCAATGCTCACCGCCGGAACGTCGATGTTGAAAATCATATCACCGGAGATCGCGAGGTTCGTCTGGATAATGGCGACCGTGTTCAACGGAACCTGGTTGCCAATCTTGTGTTCGTAAATCACGTCGTAATTCCCCGGCACCACGCGGCGGTCAAATCCCTGATTATTGCTCAAGCCGAGATACACTTCGTCGCCGCTCGACGCATTGCGGAGAAAAAAATTCGCGCCGTGCAGGAACGAGTTCGGGAATGGCTGCCCCCTGAGGAGGAATGCGCCTTGAATCCGGGCGCTGGGAACATTGATGATCCATTCACTCGGGCTGACCGCGATTTCTTCACCGCAGTCAACGTCTCCGCCCGGCGCGGACAGACGGAAGAATTTCTTCACACCGACGAACGCCACCGGATAGGGACTGCCCGCGCTGCGGATCGGCAGCCACGGACCTGAAACCTCATCGGACGTTTCCAGAATGGCGTCACCCGTCCACGAGAGAACCAGGCCCGACGCCCCCTGACTCACGAACAATTTCAACAACGTTACTTCGACCGTGAAGTTGCAGACCGCTTGATTGCCGCAGGCATCCCGCGCGGTGCAAACAACGGGCGTGACTCCCACGGGAAACACACTGCCCGACGGCGGCGCGCAACTGACACTGGCCTCCGGATCATCCGTGAATACCAGCGGCCCGTAATAAACCGGGCGACCGGCGCGATTGGCGGTGAACACGCTCACGTTGGTCGGACAACTGAGGGCAGGCGGAGTGACATCGCGCGCCACGGTGACGGTGAAACTGCACGACGCGGATTGACGACAGGAATTCGTCGCCCGGCAATTCACCGTGGTCACGCCGAGCGGGAAGACGCTTCCAGAAGCCGGCGTGCAAATGACCGTCGCATTGGTGGGGCAACTGGAAGTGGTCGTGGGCGACAGAAACGTCACCACGGCGGAGTTGCTCTCGCAAACCCAATTGGTGCGGTTGGGCGGACAGTTGATTTGCAATGTGCTTTGTGCTGACACCTCAGACCCAAGTGCGAGCAAGGAGAGGATTACGGTCAGGAGAAAGTCCGTTCCAATGATTTTTTTCATACGCGTACGCTGGCAGTGGCCACATCCGGCTGGCCGATGATGCCCGGCACTGGCGCGCAGATCGAAGTGACGTTCCGCCACCGCCATCAACGCGAACAGGCCAAGCCTGAATCGTCTGTCCATAGTAACAAGATGTTCTGTGTGCGCAACCCTGTGTCGTGCGAACATGCTACAAAATCGGCGGTGAAAGGAAAATAAAATAGGCATAAAAAAATTTTCGTGTTCTGTCCCGCCGGGACGATTTGCATCACCCTATGCTGGCTTTTCGGTCATCTTCCCACTAGGCTCGCGGCCAGAAAAAAAATTATGCCCGAAGAAAATCAGCAGCAACAACCGGAACGCAAAACTTTAGATGACCGCAATAAAATGACCGACCTCGAACGGCTGCGCCACTCCTGCGCGCACGTTCTCGCGACGGCGATTTTGAAAATCTGGCCGGACGCTCAGTTCGCTGCCGGGCCACCCGTCGAGAATGGTTTTTATTACGACCTCGAATTGTCGCACCGTATTTCGCCGGAAGATTTCGCGAAGATCGAGGCGGAGATGAAGGCGATCACCAAAGCAAATCAGCCTTTTGAAAAAGTTGTCGTCACGCGCGAACAAGCTTTGGCGGATGCGAAATCGGGGAAACTTGCCGCGCTCGGCGAACGCGGCACGCCGAGCAAATTCAAGTTGGATATTGTGCAGAACATTCCGGAGAACGAACCGATTTCTTATTTCAAGAACGGCGATTTCATTGATCTCTGCGCCGGGCCGCATGTGATGCGCACGGGCAACATCGGCGCGTTCAAGCTCACGCACGTCGCCAGCGCCTATTACAAAGGCGACGAAAAGAATCCGCAGCTCCAACGCATTTACGGCACCGCGTTTAAAAACAAGACCGAGATGGACGCTTACTTCACGATGTTGGAAGAGGCGAAGAAACGCGATCACCGGAAAATCGGCACGGAGATGGGCTTGTTCGCCATCGACACGGAATTTGTCGGGCCGGGTCTGCCGCTCTGGTTGCCGAAAGGCACGGCGATTTTGGAGGACTTGGAAAAGCTCGCGAAGGAAACGGAATTTCAGGCGGGTTACGTGCGGGTGAAGACGCCGCACATTGCGCGGGAGAAAATGTATAAAACTTCCGGGCATCTACCGTATTACGCGGAATCAATGTTTCCGCCGATGCAAATGAAGCCAGACCCCGAATGGGAGCATGAAATTAACCAAATCGAAATAGCAATTGAGAAACAAAAAGCAGAAATAGATAGTAGTTCTCAGCAATTTCAGATTTTTGGTCAACTCACGGATTCATCTAACGCAGTCATCAAATCATTCATTGATACGTTCAACGCCAGTGGCATCGCATTGCCTAAATCTATTGGCGATGCAATGAGTTCAAATGCTCAAGACTTAAAGGAAAAAAGAGAGTTCGCGGCTGAAGTTCAAAGAAAGAATTTGGAAGGCTTTGAAGTGATTCAAAAAAAGTTTCAACCGCTGCTTGAAAAACGAGACAGATTACTTTCACAGGGCCGTTATTATTTGAAAGCCATGAACTGTCCGCATCACCACCGCATTTTTGCGGCGGAACCGCACAGTTATCGTGACCTGCCGTTGCGCCTGGCCGAATACGGCACCTGCTATCGCTACGAACAATCGGGTGAGTTGTTCGGCCTCATGCGCGTCCGCTCGCTCAACATGAACGACGCCCACATCTATTGCACCGAAGACCAGTTCGCGGAGGAATTTCGCGCCGTCAACGACATGTATCTGAAATATTTTAAAATCTTCGGATTGGAAAAATATCAGATGCGCTTCAGCACCTCTTCGCCCGAAGGTCTGGGCAAAAAATACGTCAACGAACCGGAGTTGTGGAAAAAGACCGAGGACATGGTGCGCAAAGTGTTGATCGATTCCGGCATCAACTTTGTGGAAGTCGCCAACGAAGCCGCGTTTTACGGACCGAAAATCGACGTGCAGGTCTGGAGCGCCATCGGCCGCGAATTCACGATTGCGACCAACCAGGTGGATTTCGCCGTGCCCGCGAAGTTCGGCCTGAAATATCGCGACAAAGATAATTCCGAGAAAACGCCGTTGTGCATTCATCGCGCGCCGCTCGGCACGCACGAACGTTTCATCGGCTTTCTGATCGAACATTACGCCGGCAATTTCCCGCTCTGGCTCGCGCCCGAACA
>JBDSLX010000058.1:0-5468 GCA_039916145.1 Verrucomicrobiota bacterium
GCGCAAGACCGCTCGTCGAAATCGTAATTTTTCGCGCGCCAATCCCGCCGCCCCAGGTTGCGTTTAAAATTTTCAGCGCCTTCATCAAGTTATCGTAATTGGCGAGCGGTTCGCCCATGCCCATGATGACGAGATTATTTATCAGGCGGGAATCAGATTCAGTTTTCGGTTTTGGGTTTTGAGTTTTGAGTTCGGTTTCATTCCACCGCTCTGTGGCGAGAATCTGCTCAACAATTTCGTCAACGCGAAGATTCCGTTTCCAACCTTCCAAACCGCTGGCGCAAAATTTGCAGCCATAGGCGCACCCGACCTGTGTGGAAACACAAAGCGTGTGGCGTTCGCTTGCTTCGCCGTAAAGAGCAGGAGTTGCAGGAATCAAAACGCTTTCGATCATCGCGCCGTCGCTGAGTTTCCAAAGAAATTTTTGCGTGGTATCGCGTGAACCTTGTTTGCGAACCAACTCCAAAGTTTGCAGTGAAAATTCTTTTGCCAAAACTTCGCGCAAACTTTTCGGGAGGTTCGTCATTTCTTCCCAACTCGTGACGCGGCGTTTGTAAATCCAATCGAGCAATTGCGTCAGGCGATAAGCTGGTTGTTCCCAACTTTTGAACCGGGTTTGCAGTTCTTCGAGGGAAAACGATTTGATGTCGAGACTCACAAAATGAATTTACTTTAGATTTGCTGAGAGGAAATGAAATAACCGCAAAGATGAAAACTTCAAAAATCCAGAGCGGAAAATGCTTCGCCGATAAATTCAAGCAGGGCACCCGCCGCATCGACCGCCCATTCGGAACCGTGGCCGAGAGCGCCTCCGATTATGTCGGCCACGTCCGAAAGAAGCTGGGCGTCACTTATTAGATCCAGCGGGATATCCAATCCGTCGAATTCATTGCCGGAGCTGATTGATAGTTTTTTTCTTTTTCGATATCGAGCGATGATCAATTCCAATTCGCCGACGTCGAGCCAGATGCCGTGACATTGCGGACAGGAATCAATCTCCACACCGTCAACAATTCGCGCGGTGAGTCCTCTGTTTTCACAGCATGGACAAAGACGTTTATCGGATAGGTGGACTGCTTCGGCAGTGACGACTGTTTTTGTCCGCGAAATCTGAGCGCCCTGAGCCGTTTTCAGAAAATTAGCCAATTGCTCGCGGCTGAACCAAAGCCCGTGACAGAGGTCGCAAATAAAAATCTGCGCTGCTCCTTCGCGATGAGATTGCAACGTCGATTTTTCAACCGGGCAAAGCATGAGCTATTTCGTCAGATAATATTTCTGCGTGTATTCCTGCACCATGCGCCAGGTGTTGTATTTCGGTACGAGCGTGATCATGGCACGACGGATTTTTGCGATCCATTCGCGCGGAATCCCTTGCGCATCACGATTGTAAAAACAGGGAATCACTTGTTCGGTCAAAGCTTTGTAAAGATTTTCGCTGTCCAAACGATCTTGCTCCTCAATGGAATCGGGATGCGTATCACCGCCAATGGCAAAACCGTTGGTGCCGTCGTAGCCTTCGCGCCACCAACCGTCCATGATGCTAAGATTTAATCCGCCGTGGCAGGAAGTTTTTTGGCCGCTGGTTCCAGAGGCTTCAAGCGGACGACGCGGATTATTCAGCCAAACGTCGCAGCCGGAAACCATTTGCCGCGCCACATGCACGTCGTAGTTTTCGATGAAGACGAGATGCCCTTTCAACTCGCTGTATTTGCTCAAATGAATCACGCGTTGGATGTAACGCTTGCCTTCGTTGTCACGCGGATGCGCTTTGCCCGCAAAAATAAATTGGATGGGGCGTTGCTGATCGTTCGCCAGTTTTACCACGTCGGCGAATTGTTCAAAAATAAGCGGGGCGCGTTTGTAGGTGGCGAACCGGCGCGCGAAACCAATCGTGAGCGCATCAGGATTGAGCAAGCGATCGAATGCGATGAAATCGCCCTGGGTCAGACGCTGCGGTTGCATCAGGAGCAAACGTCGTCGCGCAAATTCGATCAGCTCGCGGCGCAACCGGTAACGCAGCGCCCAAAGCTCTTCATCGCTGATGAAGTTAGGATCGGAGATTCGTTTCCAAAACTCGGCGGAATTCACTTCCGCTTCGTCGCATGCGCTCGCATCTTTCTTCCAGAAACTCGTGGTCTCACCACTGGCTGGTTCTGAACTGCTGCCCTCGGTCAGTTTGCGTTTCCAAAAACGGCGCACGGGGCCTTTCATCCAGCCCATCAGATGAATGCCGTTGGTGATGTGGCCGATGGGAACTTCCTCCAGTTTTTTTCCCGGAAAAAGCGGCTGCCACATTTGTCGGCTGACTTGTCCGTGCAATTCACTGACGCCGTTGGCCGCGCGCGAAAGTTTCAACGCCAGCACCGTCATGCAAAATTGTTCATGTGCATCGGACGGATTGACGCGACCCAGCTTCATCAACTCTTCAAAGGAAATTTTCAAATGCGCGGGCCATTTATTCAGCGAATAATTCATCAGGTCGGCGGTGAAACGGTCGTGGCCGGCTTCGACGGGCGTGTGCGTCGTGAAAATACATTCCGATTTCGTCTCGGTCAGCGCGGCATCAAAAGTTTTTCCACGACCGAGTTTTTCGCGAATGAGTTCCAACACCAGAAACGCGGCGTGACCTTCGTTCATGTGGAACGTGGACGGCTCCACTTTTAAAGCGCGCATCAAGCGCACGCCGCCGACGCCCAGCAAAATTTCCTGCATGATGCGTGTGGTGCTGTCGCCGCCATAGACGCGCAAGGTCAAATCGCGAAAACGCTGCTCGTTCTCCGGCCGGTTGGTATCGAGAAGATAAACCGGATTGCGTCCAACGTTGACGCGCCAGGCCTGAAAAAAAACTTCGCTCATACCAATCTCGATGGAACAAACCATCGGCTCGCCCTTGGCATCAAACACCGGTTCGATCGGCAAATTTTTCGGATTCAACAAGGTGTAATATTCCGACTGCCAATTCTCGTGATCGAACGCCTGCTGGAAATAGCCTTCGCGATAAAACAAGCTGATTCCAGCAAAGCCGATGTCGAGATCGCTGGCGGATTTCGCATGATCACCTGCGAGAATTCCGAGGCCCCCCGCCGCAATCGGCAGCGTTTCGTGAAAACCAAATTCCGCAGTGAAATAGACTACCGGATTTTTTTTGAGCGCAGGCGCATTTTGGTTTCCCCAGGTTTCCTGTTCTTCCATGTAGGTCTCGAAGTCGCCCAAAACCTCCCGGACGCGCCGGGCAAATTCCGGATCCTGCAAACGCGTGCGCAATTCGTAATCGGAAACTTCGTGGAGGACAGCGACGCCATTGTGATAAAGATTCTGCCAGCCGCGCGGCGAAAGTTCCTGGAAAACTTCCTGCGCGCCCTGATGCCAGGTCCACCAAAGATTGTGACCCAATCGGTGCAGACCGGCCGCCAATTCATTTAATTCAGTTACGGAAAGAGGAGTGCTGTTCATATTTTTTCGGACGAATCCCCGAATCGCTTTTATCTAATCGCGGGAAACGCTAGACAGGCGTTTGGGCAACCGCAAATAAAAACGTTTTCGCGCGACACGCTTCCTTAACTAGGGGTTGTCCTGATTTTGCAATTTGCAATGCCAACGGGTTGTCCTAGTTTGACTCGCTCGAATGAAGTCGCCCGTTCTACAAAAAATATTTTTTGTCATGATCTGTTTCGCCGGCGCTGTTTCTTCGCGCGCGAAGGAACCGGCGGACACTTCCACATCTCAATTGGGGGATGTGCCGTTGCAACAAGTTGCGCCGGGGATTTTCCAGCTTGGTTCCGTGCGGCTGAACAAAGAGCGGAAAACGATTCAGTTCCCGGCAACGATCAATATGACGAACGGGCTGATCGAATATCTGGTCGTCACTGGAATCGGAAAATTGCACGAAAGCATTTTGAAAACGGATACGGAACCATCGCAAATTCACATCGCCATGCTGTTCATCGGCGCTCAAGGGGCGGGAACAAATTCGATCCGCACCAATATTTCGGGAGATAAATTCACGATTGAATTGAACTGGAAAAACGGCGGCTCGGAAAAACACGCTTACGCTGAAGATTTTATTTTCAATAGCAAAACGAAATCGCCCATGAGCAAAGTCGCCTGGATTTACAACGGGTCGAAGCTAATTGACGGAACTTTCATCGCGCAACGCGACGGTTCGATTGTTGCAATCATCAGTGATCCACTGGCGCTGGCAAATAATGCGCAACCCGACCGCGACAATGATGAAATCTGGTTCGTAAAAACCAACGCCGTTCCACCGTTGAACACAGCGGTGGAAGTGACGTTCCAATTGGAATGGCCGCCAAAGAACGCAAAGAACGAAAAATGAAAACCCTGATTATTTTTTCTCTTGTGTGTTCGTGGTGTTCTTTGGCGGCTGACATTCCCGCTGCCGAACCCAAATTTTCCAAAGCGGCTCTGGCGAAAACCGACGTTTCTTTTTGCAATGAAGTGCAACACGCGATTGATCAGGGAATTTCGTGGCTGGGAAAAAATCAAAACACCAATGGCTATTGGTCAACGGCGGATCATCCGGCGGTCACGGCTCTGGCTTTGACTGCGTTTATGGGCGTACCGGGCGAACGTGTCCAAACAAATGCCTCGGTGAACAAAGGCTACGCATTTCTGCTCAGTTGCGTTCAGCCTGACGGCGGGATTTATCAGAAGGAACTTCAAAATTACAACACGGCGCTTGGTTTGTTGGCGTTAGTTGCGGCGAAGAGATCGGAATATCGACCGACGATTCGCAACGCGCGACAATGGTTGTTCGGCCAACAAATCAATTTGGGCGAAAAAGAAAAAATCGACAGTCCGTTCGACGGCGGCATTGGATATGGAACTCACGGCCCGCGTTCGGACATGAACAACACTTACACGGCGCTGGAAGCGTTGTATTACAGCAAAGATTTCGACACCGATAAAAATGTTTCCGGCGCAAAAGATTTGAACTGGAAGGCAGTGCTTAATTTCTTGCAAAGCTGCCAGAATTTACCCGCCTACAATAAAGAAACGTGGGCTTCGGATGACGCAAAGAACAAAGGGGGATTTGTTTATGATCCGAGTGAAAGCAAGGCCGGTTCGGAGACAAATGCGAGCGGCAAAGTCGCGCTGCGTTCCTATGGCAGCATCAGCTATGCGGGCTTGCTCAGTTATATTTACGCGGATTTGAAACGGGACGACCCTCGCGTGCTCGCTGTGATGGATTGGCTGGCGCAGAATTTTTCCCTCGAAGAAAATCCGGGAATGGGAGAACAGGGATATTATTATTATTTGCACTTGATGACGAAAGCGTTGTCTGCGTCCGGCGTGGATACGGTTGAATTGAAGGATGGAAAAAAAATCGATTGGCGCAAAGAAATCGCGATGAAGCTGATCAATTTGCAAAAGGACGACGGCTCGTGGGCGAACCAGAATGGGCGTTGGTGGGAAAAAGATGCCGCGCTTGTGACGAGTTACGCGGT
>JBDSLX010000059.1:0-14682 GCA_039916145.1 Verrucomicrobiota bacterium
CGGAACTCCAAACCTAAACGAAACAGGGAAGCGCGCCGCCCGCCCGACATTGGAAATTTTAATCACGTTCGACATTCCGCTTTCGGAAAAAATCTCGCTCGAAGAATCGTTGGCGCTGATTTCCAAACAAGGTTATCAGCGATTGCTCGTTGGAAACGAGAACCTGCGCATCGAAGAATCGCTCGGCAGGTTACTGGAATCAAAACCGGCAACGCTGACCGTTGTTCAAGACCGAATCAAATTCCAAGACCCCAATCGCAAGCGCTTCGTTGAGGCGTGCGAACAGGCTTATCATTTCGGGAAAGGAAAGCTGGCGATTCGTGAAATTGATGCGACCACGCCGCGTTTCTTTTCCAATCGCTGTCATTGCGCGCATTGCGACATCGAATATCGCGAACCCTCCCCTGCCCTGTTCAGTTTCAATCATCCTGTCGGCGCTTGTCCGACTTGCCGGGGATTCGGCCGCACCATCACAATTGATTACGACCTCGCGATTCCTGACCGCACGAAAACTTTGGCCGAAGGCGCGGTCAAACCATGGCAAACTGAAACCGGCGCGGAGTCGCAGCGGGATATGATAAAGTTTTGCAAGCTGCGCAAAGTTCCCACGAATATTCCGTTCAAAGATTTGCCGCGTAAATTTCAAGATTGGGTCATCGAAGGCGATCCCGGTTACGGCAAAGATTCGGCGCACGAATGGCCGCGCGCCTGGTATGGCGTGAAAGGTTATTTCCGTTGGCTGGAATCCAAAGCTTACAAAATGCACGTGCGCGTTTTGCTCTCGCGCTATCGGGCGTATCAAACTTGCGTGGATTGTGGTGGAACGCGGTTTAAACCAGATACATTAGGATTTACGATTTCTGATTTACGATTTACGAGCGGAACGCACAGCCAATCGTCAATCGCCAATCGCCAATCTAAAATCAACATTGCGCAGTTCTATCAGTTCTCGATTCAGGAAGCGTTGCGGTTTGTTGAAACAATTTATGCGCAAAGAAAAAATCTAAAATCCTCCGATCCTCTGACGCTGGCGTTGAACGAAGTTCGGTCGCGTTTGAATTTTTTAGATGAAGTCGGCCTCGGCTATCTCACGCTGGATCGCGCCACGCGAACGCTTTCCGGCGGCGAAACCGAGCGGGTGAATCTCACGACGTGTCTCGGCTCTGGTCTGGTGAACACACTGTTCGTTCTCGATGAACCCAGCGTCGGTCTGCATGCGCGCGACACCGAGCGGCTGATAAAAATTCTCCAGCGACTTCGCGACGCGGGAAACACCGTCGTGGTAGTCGAACATGAATCGAGCGTCATGCGCGCGGCGGATCAAATTGTTGATCTCGGTCCGGGTCACGGCGAATCAGGCGGGGAATTGGTTTTTCAAGGAACATTTGGCGAAATTTTAAAATCAAAAGCATCGCTGACTGGAAAATATCTCAGTGGAAAAAAGAAAATTGAGGTTCCAGAACGGCGGGCGGTGAATCGTGCTGCCAGCATCTTGCTGGTAGAAAATGACGATGGGAACTGCCAGCAGGATGCTGGCAGCACGTTGTTCCTTCGCGGCGCGAACGTTCACAATTTAAAAAATCTTTCCATCGAAATTCCGCTCGGTCGATTTGTCTGCATCAGCGGCGTGAGTGGTTCTGGAAAAACCACGCTCATTCGCGACGTTTTGCTGCCGGGGTTAGAAAGGAATTTTAAGAAGCAGGAGACAGGAGACAGGAGACAGGATTCAGAAGACGGAGAAGAAGATTCTGAAATCCGAAATCCAAAATCCGAAATCCAAATTTCTGGTTGGCAAAATCTCGGGCGTGTTGTGTTGGTTGATCAATCGCCGCTCGGAAAAACGCCGCGCTCAAATCCCGCCGTCTATATCGGCGCTTTCGATGACATTCGCGAACTGTTCGCGCAAACGGATTTGGCCAAGCAACGCGGTTTGACTGCGAGCGCGTTCAGTTTCAATTCCGCGCAAGGTCAATGTGAGAAATGTCGCGGCGCGGGTTTTGAGAAAATTGAGATGCAATTTCTCAGCGACATTTTTATTCGTTGCCCGGACTGCAACGGACGTCGTTATCGCCTGCACATATTGGAAATCAAATTGAGTTCAAAGTTTAAGGTTCAAAGTTCAAAGTCGATCCGCCGCTCAACCCTAGACTCTCAACTCTCAACTTCTTCGTGGAGCATCGCTGATCTGCTGGAAGCGACGGTGGATGAAACGATTGATTTTCTTGCGAGCTTTTCTGAATCACGCCACGCTCAGCGCGCATCAGAAAGTCTAAAACTCCTGCAAGAAGTCGGCTTGGGTTATTTGCGTCTAGGCCAGCCGATCAACACACTTTCCGGTGGAGAAAGCCAGCGGCTCAAGCTCGTGAGTCATTTGGCGGAATTTCAAATTCAGGAGGCGAGGTCTGAAGAAGGAAAGCCCAGTTTGTTTCTTTTCGACGAGCCAACTACGGGATTGCATTTCGAAGATGTGCGCGTGTTGCTAAAAGTTTTCCAGCGCCTCGTGAATATCGGTCACTCAGTGGTTGTCATCGAACACAATTTGGACGTGATCAAATCCGCAGATTGGGTGATTGATCTTGGACCCGAAGCCGGAGACTGCGGCGGGCAAATTGTCAGCGAAGGCACGCCGGAAACAGTTTCTTTATGTCTGGAAAGTTATACGGGCCAAGCGCTCCAGAATCTTTTTACCTCATCCGAACGCTGAGAGAGTTCACAGGGTTTACCTCAAGGAATCCATTACTCGGCCGCAATTACTTTCTTATGCAAGGTAAAGTGGGCACTCCCCTGATTGTAAAGAAACATGAAGTTTCTAAGATTTTTCACATGAACAAAAGGGCAGCACAACAATGGCAACAAGGAAAAATTATGAAAAAAGGAATCAGCAGTTTGGCGTTAATCGTCTCTTTAGGTGTGGGCGTCGCAGTTTTTAACAGCGGCTGCTCAGGCGATCGTTACCACCGAAGCACGGGTACCTATATCGATGACAAGGCCGTCGGAGCAAAAGTTAAATCAGCGTTGCTGGCTGATCCCGACGTGAAAGGTTTGGCCGTAAACGTCGAGGTCAACAATGGACGCGTGCAATTGAGCGGTTTCGTTGACTCGCTCGCGCAAAAGAACCGCGCGGCGGAACTCGCGCGCAATGTCGAAGGAGTGCAATACGTGAAAAACGATCTGACGGTCAAATAGCCGTCGGAAGGAAAGGAGAATATGACACTCGGAACAATTCTCATCATTTTGTTGGTGTTACTTCTACTCGGAGTAATCCCGACATGGGGCTACAGTTCATCCTGGGGTTACGGGCCAGGCGGAATCGTCGGAGCAATCCTGGTGATTCTGGTTATCCTGGTTCTGTTAGGGAAAATACATTAGGAAACTGTTGCGTCGTTCGGCTGGGCGATGCGAAAATGAAGGCTGCCTGGAGCTCGCGCTCCAGACGGCCTTTTGTTTTTTTGTCAGCAGTTTTGCGAACTGCACATTTGATGTTAAGAGTCTTGGGTGACAAACAAGTTTAAACCTCGCACTGAACCAAACTCGATTTGCATTCACGGCGCGCGCGAGCACAATCTGAAAAATCTTTCCGTCGAAATTCCGCGAAACCAATTTGTTGTTATCACCGGTGTCAGCGGTTCGGGAAAAAGTACGCTGGCATTCGATATTTTATTTGCAGAAGGACAACGACGTTTTCTCGATTCGATGAACGTTTATGCGCGGCAATTCGTGGAACAGCTTTCGCGCCCTGAAGTTGATTTGATTACGGGAATTCCTCCGACCGTCAGCATCGAACAACGTAATTCTCGCGGGGGCGGCAAAAGCACGGTCGCCACCGTCACCGAGGTTTATCATTTCATGCGGCTGCTATTCGCGCGGCTGGGAACACAATACTGTCCGAAGTGCGATTTGCCCGTTGAAGCGCAAACGCGAGATCGATTAGGCAAAAAACTTCAGGACGAACTCAAACGGCGCGGCGATTTACTGTTGCTCGCGCCCGTTGTAAAAAATCGAAAAGGTTTTCACACCGAAGCTGCCGAATGGGCCGCCAAACACGGCTACGTGGAAGTGCGGGCCGATGGGAAATTTTATCCGACGAGCGAGCGTTTAAGGCTGGATCGTTTTCGCGAACACGACGTGGAAATAGTCATCGGCGTGTTAGAGCGCAAACCACGTTTGGCACGGGCGGCGAAAAAAACTTTTCAGCAATTGGTTGATGAAGCATTGAAACTCGGCGGCGGAACTTTATTCGCGCGCGATAATTCCAAAAAAATTTCCATTCACTCAACACATCGTGCCTGTCCGAGTTGCGGACAATCATTCGAGCAACTCGACCCAAAGAATTTTTCCTACAATTCCTCGCAGGGCTGGTGCGCAAAATGTCGCGGCTTCGGGGAATTGTTTTATTTACCGGAAGTCGAACGCGGCGCACGCGCGGATGCAATTGAGGAATCGTGGTTCGGTTGGCAAGAAGGCAAACGCGAAATTTGTCCCGATTGTAATGGCACTCGCCTGAATCCACTGGCGCGAGCCGTGCGTTTAGAATCCGTTAATTCAAAATTCATAATTCATAATTCAAAACTTCCTCCGACGATTGTTGATATTGGAAACGCCGCTGTCGAAGATTCGCTGGAGTTTTTTTCCGCGTTGAAATTCAAAGGACGCGAAAAAGAAATCGCTCGCGACATTTTGCCGGAAATTCGCGAGCGACTGAAATTTCTCTGTGTCGTCGGCCTCAATTATCTCCAACTCGGGCGCAGTGCGACCACTTTGTCCGGAGGCGAAGCGCAACGCATTCGCCTTGCCGCGCAACTCGGCTCCAATCTCAGCGGCGTTCTTTACATTCTCGACGAACCGACGATCGGTCTGCACGCGTGCGACAACGAACAACTTCTTTCCGCGCTGGAAATTTTGAAATCCCGCGGCAATTCACTCGTCGTCGTCGAGCATGACGAAGAAACCATGCGCCGCGCCGACCATGTGATTGATCTCGGTCCGGGCGCAGGCGTTCACGGCGGACAAATTGTGGCAACTGGAACTTTGAAAGAATTGATGCGCCACGCGGACTCGATCACCGGCTCCTGTTTGCGCGAGAAAAAATGTTTTCCGCAATCGGGAAAACGGCGGCCTGTTTCCGTAGCAGCCGACGTGAGGAGGCTCACTTCAAACTCGAAACGAGAAAAAAATCAGAGCCTCGTTACCTCGGCTGCTACGAATCATTGGCTAACGCTTCAGAACGCCAGTGTTCACAATTTAAAAAATCTCTCGGTGCAATTTCCATTGAACCGATTTGTGGTCGTCACGGGCGTCAGCGGTTCGGGCAAGAGCACTTTGGTCCGCGAATGTTTGCTGCCGATGCTACTGGCGAAGGTTAAATCCAAGAATGGCAAAGCCAATCCTCAATCGCCAATCGCCAATCGAGGAGCGATGAAGTTGAAGGGTCACGAATCCATTCAATCTGTTTACGAAGTCGATCAATCGCCGATTGGCCGCACGCCGCGCTCCATTCCGGCAACCTACGTCGGTTTCTTCGATGAGATTCGCCAACTTTTTGCGCAAATGCCCGAAGCGCGGATGCGCGGATATTCCGCGAGCCGTTTTTCATTCAACAGCACGCAAGGACGTTGTCCCGAATGTGAAGGCGCAGGCACGATCAAATTGGAAATGAATTTCCTCCCGCCTGCGTTTGTGAAATGCGAAACGTGCGGTGGTTGCCGGTTCAATCGCGAAACATTGGATGTCGAATTCAGCAGGAAAAATATCGCGCAAGTCCTCGATCTCAGCGTGGCGGAGGCGATTGATTTTTTTGCGGCCCAGTCACGAATTCGTCGTCCGCTGGAAGCGTTGCGCGATACCGGACTCGATTACATCAAGCTTGGTCAAACCAGTCCCACGTTGAGCGGCGGAGAAGCGCAACGAATGAAACTTGTCACGCATTTACTTTCTGGTTTTAAAAATCAAAAGCTCGAAGCAAAACTCCCGACAAAAAAACAATCGGAGCTTGAATTGACCGCGCCCATTCGCAATCCCAGTTCCTCAATTTTCATTCTTGAAGAACCCACCATCGGTCTGCACATGGCCGACGTGCGAAAGCTCGTGGAAGTTT
This sequence comes from Verrucomicrobiota bacterium, assembly GCA_039916145.1. Taxonomy (GTDB): domain Bacteria; phylum Verrucomicrobiota; class Verrucomicrobiia; order Limisphaerales; family CANJXF01; genus CANJXF01. Next base: position 6,095 of record JBDSLX010000059.1, read on the forward strand.
TGCAACGTCTCGTGGATTCCGGCCATTCCGTCATCGTCATCGAACACAATCTGGATTTGATCGCCGAAGCCGATTGGGTGATCGACCTCGGCCCCGAAGGCGGCGAAGCAGGCGGGCAAATCGTTGCCGATGGAACGCCGGAAGACATCGCCGCCAACCACCTCTCGCATACCGGACGCTTTCTTCATAAGGTGCTGAAAAATGGCTGAACCGTACGAAGAAATCCTCGAAGGCGAAACTTATTTGCGCAATGCTCCGGGGTCGCGGCATGAAAAAATTTGTGCATTTTTACATAGGCAGGTCGCAGCGAGCCTGACGGAAATCCCCAGTTCGCGATTGCTCGTGCCGCGTTCGGTCATCCAACTTGCGCCGGGAACTTTGGTCCGTCCCGATCTCGCATTGGTCACGACTGCAAATAATCGACTCTGGCTCGCCGCAGAAATAATCAACTCAGAGGATCATCGCTTCGATACCGTGCGCAAGAAATCGCTTTACGAAGAAACGAATGTGCCACGGCTTTGGATGATCGACCCGCGCTATGATAACATCGAAGTTTATCAGGGCACTCCGTATGGATTGGCATTGCAACAGATTCTTGCGGCGCGCGAAGTTCTTCTTGAAAAACTTCTGCCCTCTTTGCGAATTGGAATTTCAGATCTCTTCAACGTCGAGTGAGTCGGAATGAGAGTGAAATCGAACAGTGGGATAATCTCTTTTTGCCAGGCAGTGACTTTGCTATCGGCGGGAATTATTTTATTCCAAAAACCGGCTTTCTAAATCCAGAACAGTTGACGTTGGTAACGGGGCCAATATAATAATTGAATTCCCAGAAAGAATTACCCCTATGAAAATCAGTTTAATATTTCACATCGCATTATTGTCCTGTATCCCAATCTTCGTCGCGCAGGCAGCGCCGGTAACAAACTGGCATACTTTTAAGGCCACGACTGCGACGACTCTTTCGGGCCAGGGCACGAGCAGTCCTGTGTTTGGCAGCACCAACGTGACATCGAGCGGCGCCTTTTTCGTCGGATATTTCGACGCAGTGTCGCTCACCAATCTCGGGGACAGAATCATCTTTTCCTACCAGGTAAGTTTCACGGACGCGGCGAACATCGTGGACGCTCAGGACAATTTTCGATTCGCGTTGTTTGATCTCAACGGACAGACGCCTGTCGTCGCGGAAAACGTGGCGACTGCGGGCGTGGACGGCGCGACTGATAACTGGCGCGGCTATTGGTTCGGCGTGAGACACCTGAGCGGTGTCGGAAGTATTCGCGAAAGAATCGGCGCGGTCGCGGCGGGAGGTGACAATCCGTTTTCCGCAACTGGAGCCAATACCGCTAACGCGCCGTCGCTCGGAACGGTGGGTGGAACCGGCGTCTCGTTTCTAAGTTCAATGACTCCCGCTGGCGGACCTGTCTATGTCGGAATAATGGCCTTGGAAAAAACTCCTTCCGGCATAGCGGTCGCAGGTTCTTTTGGCGGAAATGGCGCCACCAATCTTTTCGCCGCCAATGACAACGCCACTCCGTTTCCCACAAATTACGCGGCGGTGGCTTATCTCAGTGGCGGGCCGTTGAGTTGCGACCAAATGAATTTCCAAAATGTCACCGTGGCCTACGCCGTTTCCAATGCGCTGCAAATTACGAGTCAGCCGACGAACGTTTCCGTCAACGCCGGGCAACCCGCGCAATTTAATGTCAGTTGGACCGGGAGCGGAATCATTCCTTCACTTCAATGGCGCGAGAATGGAATCGATATTTCCGGTGCGACGAATTCCACTTACACAATTGCTGCGACAACCAGTGGCCAAAACAGCAACACCTACAGCGTCGTCATCCAAAATGTTTTTGGCGACAGCGTGACCAGTTCAAATGCGACGCTCACTGTTTTCATCGATACAACCCCGCCAACCGTTCTTTCCGCTTCAAGTTTGGTTTCCAATTCGGTGAACGTCATTTTCTCCGAAGCCGTCGATGCGACCACGGCGCAAGACAGCAGCAGTTATTCGCTGGCGGGAAATACGATTGCAGCCGTTCTCTTGATTGGAACGACGAATGTGTTGGTCACGTTCGATAACCTCATCACAGGCAACTACTCATTAACTGTGACAAACGTTAAAGACACCTCTGCTAATACGATGGCAGCCACGAACGTTGCAGGAATTGCGCATGGCTTTCAGGAATCCCTTGGCATTGGAATTTCTGACGGACTGGGTTTTGCTTTCAATTCTCAACCTGTTGTTCACGCCGGTGGTTCGGATATTTTCGGCACGAGCGACCAGTTTCAATACGTTTACAAACCAGTTTCCGGCGACTTCGATTTGGCGGTGCGCGTGGAATCGCTTTTAAATACTTCATCGAGCGCGAAGGCGGGCTTAATGGCGCGCGTGAATACCTTCACTGACAGCAGAAACGTCATGATGGAAGTGACGCCAACTCAATTTATTCTGCAATATCGCACCAATGCAGTCGGTGGCGGCTCCGTCGCGTTAGGCTCTCCGCGTCCAGCGACGGCATTTCCGAATTGCTGGGTGCGGCTTGTTCGCAGTGGCGCAATCATCACCGGTTTTTCCAGCACCAACAACGGCACGTGGGATCTCATCGGTTCGTATGATACTTCCGTTGATGCCGATGGAGCGTATCCGGCCAATATTCTTATCGGCCTGGGTGCGACGAGTCACAGCGCAGGCAATGTGACAAAAGCTGTCTTCAGCGGTTTTGGTCAGGCGCTCGTGACGCCGACATTGTCGATCTCGAAAACAGGCGGAAATGTCGAGTTGAGTTGGTCCTCGTCGGCAATTGGTTTCAATTTGCAAGGAACACCAAATTTGTCTTTGCCAATCACGTGGACAAATATTCCTAACAGCAGCGTGACGAATCGAGTCATCCTTCCAACAAGTTCGAGCGCGTCATTCTACCGTTTACAGAAATAGATTAAATGAGATTTCTATTAGTGTTCGCGGCGGTTGCTTTGCTTTGCCAAGGGTCGTCCGCATTCGCATCAATTACCTATGTAGATGCAACGACTGCGAACACAACTTTGCAAAATGGGACGCCGCTGGTTCTCGGCTCAAATTACACCTCCAATTCCGGGCAGGGCGCGATGGACAATCTCTGGCATCTGCGAACCGGTGTCGGAAATGGCGACAGCGTCTGGACAGCGGACGAATTGAGCAGTGGTTCCGAAGATGTGGTTCCGCTCGTGACGACGATTAATTTTCCTCAAGCGGGCGGATACAGAATCTTTGCCTACATCTGGGATTCCGAAGATGTCGCGGAAGATTGGGATGTGAAAGTGCGTATCGGAAGCGCAGGAGTTTATTCCAAAGTTCAAGCTTCGGAAATCGAGCCAGCCAATCCAGCGCGTTTCAGCGCCGCAATTGTCACCAACGAAAGTCCGCGTCGGCTCATGCAAATTCCGGTTGGAGTCGTCGTTGTTCAGGCTGGTGGAACGGCGCAAATTTTTATCGATGACGACGCAACCGTTGGTTCGCGCTGCACCTGGTATGACGGCGTTGGTTACGAAAAGATTTTTGGCGCGCTCGGCGAACAGATCATCGCCATTGATTTCAACAAAACAAATGTGCCCGCAGCTCCGTCGCAAGCGTCGTTTCGGATTATCGGCGGCTCAAGCACGCAAAACCAAAACTCCACGAATATTTTTAAATCGGTCAGCGCGTACGGTGTTCGGTTGTCGAAAGCGTCTGCGACACCGTTTGATTTTCGCGGAGCGAACGGCGATTCCACGCGCACAATTCCCGGCGGGCCGACGGGCCTTTCTTTCCTGGTCGCGGATTTTGTCGGCGGACGAGACGGGATAATCAACATCGGCATTTCCAATCTTGCCTCCGGGACATATCTATTTCGCAGTTACCATCTCGAACCGTTCAACTCCTCGAACTTCGACTTTGCGCGGGGAAGTTCATCAATAACTCCAAATACATTGCGAGCGAACGTCGCAGGTTTGCTCGAAGGAATCGTCCAGCCCACGGCGCTTGGTTCGGTCGGACTCGCCACCAATTTTATCAGCAACACGGATATTCCAACGCTGGCTTTTCCAATCAATGCCGACGGAAGCAATGTCGTGACGATCAATCTTTCGACGATTTACACGAACGGAGTGGATCGGTTTATTTTTCTAAACGGGTTTGAAATATTTTCCACAACGCCATGAAAAACCGTTTTCAAAAACTTGTTTTGGTTGTGTGCATCTGGATGCTGGTCTCGTCTGCCTTTGCGGTCACGAATTACAATGTCTTGTTCATCGCGGTGGATGATTTGCGACCAGAACTGAATTGTTACGGCGTCACGAATATCGTCAGCCCGAATATCGACCGGCTCGCGAATTCAGGAAGACTTTTCAAAAAACATTATGTCGCGGTGCCGACTTGCGGCGCTTCGCGTTACGCCATGCTGACCGGCAAACGGCCGACCACCACGCTTGATACACAAAATAACGCCTTCGACCAATTGCCTGCTTCAGAAGGGTCGAATCCCGAATCGTTTCCACATCTGTTCCGGCGAAATGGCTGGCGTACCGTGACCCTTGGAAAAGTCAGCGATGAACCGGATGGATTTGTTTGGAATACGTCAGCGGCCCTGGGCGGCAGTGATCGTGGACGCATCTCCGTCTTAAGACCCGAAATGCCTTTTTCATGGGACGAAATTATTTTTGGGCCGGAGAAATGGGGGGCGCGCATTAATCCAATTTTTAATTATGCTAATGGAACGGGCCGCACAGCCAACGTTTCGCCCGCTTACGAAGTGGGAACAAATCTTGTGGATGAAGATTATCTCGACGGTCACATCGCAAAAGCTGCCGTGGCGAAATTGCAGGAGTTCAAACAAGAAGGGACGCGCTTCATGATGGCAGTTGGATTTTTGCGGCCGCATCTTCCGTTCAACGCGCCGAAAAGTTATTACGATCTCTATAATCCAGCGAATTTGCCAGAGGCGTTCCCGCTCAACACGCCGACGAATGCACTCGCAGGAACCGCCTCGCAAAGCAGCGAAATAAATAATTACAATCACGGTTTTTATCCGGGCGATCCGGGCGTTCACACGGATGATGCTTATCGCCGGAGACTTCGCCATGCGTATTACGCGAGCGTAAGTTACGCCGACGCGCAAATCGGAAAAGTTTTGGACGCCCTGGACAATTTAGGGTTATCAGAAAATACCATTGTCGTTCTTTGGGGCGACAACGGTTGGTGTCTCGACGATTATAATCTGCTCGCCAAACATATTGTGCTTGAGCGCGGCGTTCATTGTCCGCTCATCGTTCGTGTGCCGGGGATGAAATTTCCCGGACGCGCCGCCAATGGAATTGTTGAAGCCATCGATATTTATCCGACCCTCGCGAAATTGTGCGGGCTTACACCGCCGGCCAATATCAATGGCACTAGTCTCATTCCTATGTTGAATAATCCCGACGCACCGGGCAAAGGCTGGGCTTACAGCCGTCAGATCAACACGCTCAATCAAGACAGCGTTCGCACGGATCGCTGGCGGTTGATTCGCGTTGGTTCGGCGTATGACCTTTATGATTTTCAAGCGTCGCCCTACGAGGTCGATGACGTTTCGGGAATTTTTACCAATGAGGTAAATGAAATTGTCACCAACAAACTCAACGTCCAATCGATGCGCACGGGAACCACAAATTACAACACATGGAAGTCAGCGCATTTTTCCGGCGCAGAATTGAGCGACACAAATATCAGCGGCCTCCAAGCTGACCCGGATGGCGATGGCGTTGCCAATATTTTTGAATGCCTTAGCGGAACGAATCCAAAAAATTCTGCGGAGTTCGCGCGGTTGACAGGCATGGTTCAAAATCTTTCCAACTACGGTTTGACGAATAATTATTTCGCCGCGCGATTTACGGCATCGAGTCTGGTGGACGACATCGCATTTTCGCTCGACGGCTCGGCCAATCTTGCAAACTGGACCGAATCTTCGCTCGCGTTTGTGACAAATTCGTTTCTGGGCGGCGGCACATACGAATATCTTTTTCGCACGACCAATCCGATTGCGTCCGAACCGCAAAGATTCATTCGCCTTTTGGCCGAACAGACTCCTTAACATTTGGCTGAACGAATTGGTGTTTCAGTTTGTTCTCCTTGGACGCTCTGCTTAGATTCGCGTTATGCAATCGACGCGCTCTATGAAAATTCTCTTAAGCAGTTGTGCTTTCTTTTTTTTGTTGAACACAAGCGGCAACGCGGTCGAACCCTTCCCACCAGTCTCCAAACTTCCGCTGCAAACCAATTTGCCCGATCCGATGCTGATGTTGAACGGGAAGCGTATCGAGAATAAAAACGAATGGTTTGCAAAACGCCGGCCAGAATTGAAGGCGCTTTTCCAACATTATGAATACGGCTATTTCCCGGCGCCTGCGAAAATCACCGCGAGGATTGATGACGTGGATAAAAATCTTTTCAGCGGCAAAGCGACTTTGAAATTGGTGACGATTTCTTTTGTGCCGACGAACGCGCCCAAACTTCACTTGATGCTCGTCTTGCCCAACCAACGCAAAAGCAAAACACCGGTTTTTCTCGGCCTGAATTTTTGCGGCAATCACGCCCTCGTCACCAATGCGCTCGTTCCGATTCCTGCGCAATGGATGAATGGAAAATATCCGGGCGTGACGAACAATCGCGCAACGGACACGGGCCGCGGAAAATTGGTGGACATGTGGGCAATCGAACAATCGATTGATCGCGGTTACGCGGTTGCGACGCTGTTTGGCGGAGAAATCCAGCCCGATATGACGAACGCGACAACCGGTGTTCGAACGGTTTTCCACGGTTTAAAAAATCCTGAACACAACTGGGGAACAATTGCCGCATGGGCGTGGGGTTTGCAACGTGCCGTCGATTATCTCGAAACCGACAAGGACATCGACAAAACGAAAATCGCCGTGGTGGGTCATTCTCGACTTGGAAAAGCAGCGATGCTCGCCGGGGCTTTTGATGAACGAATCGCATTGATGATTCCTCTACAGGCGGGTTGCGGCGGCACTTCGCCTGCGCGCGGAAAAATTGGCGAATCGGTAAAACGAATTAACGAACATTTCCCTCACTGGTTCTGCGATGAGTTCAAGAAGTTCAATGACGAACCGGAACGATTGCCTTTCGATCAACATTGTTTAATTGCTCTGTGCGCCCCGCGTCCGGTTTTATTGTCGAACGCTACGGACGATTCGTGGGCGAATCCCGAGGGGCAATTTGAAATGTTGAAGGCGGCGGACAAAGTTTATCGGTTCGTTGGAGCGGAAGGACTCGCGTCAGAGCAAATGCCTGAGGTTGGAAAATTGATGGACAGCACGCTGGGTTATTACATTCGTCCCGGAAAACATTCGATGACGAAGGACGATTGGAAAATCTTCTGCGATTTCGCCGACAAACATTTTGGGAAACCGCAACCATAGGAGCGCAGGCGTCTCGCCTGCGTGGGTGAATCGGACGGAACACAAACGCGCAGCCAGGATGCCTGCGCTCCGATCATGCCGAAAAACCTGAACAATATTTAAATGAGAAAAACTAAAATTATTGCGACGCTTGGCCCTGCCACCGATTCGCCGGAAATGCTGGGCCGCATGATCGACAGCGGGATGAATGTTGCGCGGCTCAATATGTCACATGCGCCGCATGATTGGGTGCGTCGCGTTGTGAAAGACATTCGAGAACTCGCCGCCGCTCGAAACGTTTCGATCGGCATTCTCATGGACACACAAGGCCCCGCCATTCGCACCGGCGAATTAAAAACCGCGCTCGATTTGAAACCCGGCCAAAAATTCACGCTCACCGTTCGCGGAGAGAAAAGTGAGGAAGAATCTTCCGTCGATGTGAACTACGAAAATTTCGTCAACGACATTAACGTCGGCGATACGGTGCTGCTCGATAATGGTGAAATTCAAATGAAGGTGTTGAAGAAATTCGCCAATAAGATTGAGTGTGAAGTTTTAACGCCGGGAAAATTGGGGAGTCGTCGCCACATCAATTTGCCCGGCGTGAAAGTCAGTTTGCCCGCGCTCACCGGGAAAGATTTGCAGGACGTCGCGCTTGGTTTGGAACTGGGCGTGGATTTCATCGCGTTGTCATTTGTGCGCGAGGCAAAAGATATTCGCCAATTGAAAGCGGTGGTTGCGAACGCGACACACAAACCGCTGATCGTCGCAAAAATTGAAGACCAGCAAGCGGTCACGAACTTGAAGGAAATTATTCAGGAGTCCGACGCGCTGATGATCGCGCGCGGCGATTTGGGCATCGAGGTTCCGTATGAAGAATTGCCGATCATCCAGCGGCGCGCGGTCAAATATTGTCTCCGCATCGGAAGACCGGTCATTGTCGCCACGCACATGCTGGAGAGCATGATTGAAAATCCGATTCCGACTCGCGCTGAAGTCACCGATGTCGCGAACGCCGTTTATGAACAAGCCGACGCCATCATGCTCAGCGGCGAAACGACCGTCGGCAAATATCCGTTAAAATGTTTGGAAGTAATGAATCGCGTGGCGGAACGAATCGAGCGCAGCGGCGGCGCAAATTTCCAGGAACACGCGGAGCTCACCAACCAGCGCGA
>JBDSLX010000060.1:0-3460 GCA_039916145.1 Verrucomicrobiota bacterium
GAGAAACCTGTTCGACATTCACCGTGCGCGGAACGACATCGGCGGTGATTCCCTTTGGAACATCCACTTTAACCTGTTGATTGGTTTCGCGAGCGGAACGAATAATGGCCACATCGACATACACGGAAATATTTTTTGGCGTGAGGTCCCGAAGGACAGCCGCTTCCCCGGTCACGAAGACGCTGATTTCTTCTGGGTCAACTTTAAAAACCCGGTCGTCGCCCGGCTTGGTCAGCACACGAACGGGCATCCGAAACAATTGCCGAGTGATTGGATTGGTAATGGGATTGGCGGGCGGCCGATTGCCGCCTTCAATCCAAAAATGAATGGCGAACCAAATCAATGTCGCGAGCAGCAGCGAGAAAAGTTTGAGCCAGAAGTTGTGCAGGATGAAGGAGCGCAAAGACATTTTATTTGGATTCTGATTTTGTCACAACAGCCGCGCTTGGCGGCATACGGTGTGCACTCCACGAACGAATCCACTCGAAGGCGTTGCGTGATTTGTCGCGCGAAACCAGGAGTGACGTGAGAAAGGCGCGAAGTTGTTCCAAAGTAATTCCGCGCACCAGTTGGCCTTTGTAACAGTAGGAAATGGAGCCGGTCTCTTCGGAAAGCACCACCACAATGGCGTCCGTTTCTTCGCTCAACCCGATGGCGGCGCGATGACGGGTGCCGAGGGATGGATTTAAATCTTGTCGTCCCGTGAGCGGAAAAATACAGGCGGCAAAGGCGATGCGATCACCTTTGATAATCACGCCTCCATCGTGTACAGCGTTATTGGGGAAAAAAATTGTCTCCAACATTTCAGGAGTGGCTTCGCAATCCACCACGATGCCGGATTCAACGACTTCCTGCAGTTGAATGGATTGTTCGATGGCGATGAGCGCTCCGATGTGGACGTCAGAAAGCCGTTCCGCAGTTTGGATGATCACCTCAATATTTTCGCGCTGCTCGCGACTCGTGCTGAACAGTGGTTGGTTTCCAAGTTCGGCCAGAATTCGTCGCAATTCGGGTTGAAAAATAATCAGCACGGCAATGGCTGAAAATGCGACGAACGAACGCAGAAGCCAGATGAGAACTTCGAGTTTCAACACGCCAGCGAGAATGGTGAGCGTGAGCAGCAAAACGACAAAGCCATAAACGACCGGCGCGCCGCGAGTGCCGCGCACGAAATTGAACGCATGATAAATCGCGATCATGAGGATGATGACCTCCAGCACGGGCCGCCAACTAACTTTTAAAATGTCCCAAAGTTCCATGACTCAAAAAAGTTTCCGTCATCCGAATTGCCTGTCGCGTCGCTGCCACGTCGTGAGTGCGAATTATTTGCGCGCCAAATTGCACCGCCCAGCAAGCGCAGGCCAACGATGCGGGCAAGCGCTCATCAACCTTTGCCCTGAACAATTTTTCGATGAACGCTTTTCGCGAAACTCCCAGCAACATCGGTCGGTTCCACTTTGTAAAACTGCCCAATCCCGCGAGCAACTGCAAATTATGTTCCAGTGATTTTCCAAAACCGATTCCGACGTCGAGGATGATTTGCTCTGGATTGACACCGGCGGCGGCCAAACGGCTCAAATGATTCTTAAAAAAACTATTCACATCGGCCACAACATCGGAGTAAGTAGGATTTTGTTGCATGGTTTGCGGCGTGCCTTGCATGTGCATCAAAACGTAACCGGCTCCAGTTTCGGCGACCACTCGCGCCATCTCTTCATCGTCACGATTTGCGGCTATGTTATTGACGATACTGGCTCCTGCTCGAATTGCGGCGTGAGCGACGCCGGGTTTCACGGTGTCGATTGAAATTGGGATTCTAATTTTCGGAGCCAGTTGTTCAATGACTGGAATCACACGACGCAACTCTTCTGCTTCATCAACGGGTATGGCACGCGGTCGAGTCGATTCGCCGCCGATATCAATTAAATCCGCGCCTTGCGCGACCAATTCGAGCGTGTGTTTGACTGCGAAATCCGATTTAAAAAATTGACCTCCATCGGAAAATGAATCCGGCGTCACATTCACAATTCCCATGACCAGCGCGGGACGAGGGAAAGCAAATTCAAAATTGCGGGCGCGAAGAAGCATCCGTTTAATATGTTTCAGCCGCGCGCGCTTGTTTTGAAATTTGGATCAACTCGATTTCGTAACCTTCGGGCGCGTCGATGAAAGCAAATCCGCCGCTGCCATCAGGCCGCATCGTTGGGCCGTCGGAATATTTCAAGCCGAGCGATGCGAGGTGCCTTCCGAATTCATCGAGGCTGTCCACTTCAAAAGCCAGATGCGTCAGGTCCGGCTGCACTTGGACTGATCCGGCCTTTGGAAAATAGCACAGCTCAATCAACTCCTCGCTTTCCGGCGCTTTCAAGAATGCCAATTCCGAGCCGCGTGGAGATTTGTGCCGACGAACCTCTTCGAGGCCGAGGACTTCTTTGTAAAATCTTACCGAGCGCTCCAAATCATTCAGACGATAACGCGTGTGCAAAAGTTTTTTAGCTTTCATGAAATGAAAATAGCATTCAGCACTCAGTTGTCAGCACTCCGGAGAAGTATTTATCAAAGGGGATGTTGCACAATGAAAACGCCGAAACAAAATTTAAAATCTGAGGTGAAACAAACGGACACAGCTGTTTTTCTTGTTTCGAGTCGAGAGAGTTGAGACATAACGATTGTTTCTGATTTCCAGCGATTACAATGGCTGACCCGAACCCAATTGCGACGCCAAAGAATGGAACGCAAAAGGAGTTTGACGGCCCGACTCCTCAAAGACCAACAGCCGATGACGCGTGGGAAAATCTGTAAGATTGCGGCGCTCTTGAATGAGTTTTTGTTTGTCGATTGAAATGTTTCGGTTAGGCTAATCCTTCTAGGATTATGAAGTTTCTTTCCCAAATTTACGCAAACGTGCTGGTAGTCTTCGCTTTTTTTTGGCCACTATTTTCAGTCCCTGCCGCCACTATTTTTTCCGATGGCTTCGAGAATGGATTGAGCACCGATTGGCAAGTAGGCGATGCAAATCTCGCGGGCACTCCGGCTTACTGGGCGGTTGTGGATTCTGCTTTTGGCGGAGAACTCACGCACGGCGGCACGAACAAAGTTTATTGCGCAGGCGTTGGTTTTGGCGGAACGACGGTTGCGCCAAAATATCAGGATTCAATGTCCGCCTATCTTTTGCGCAGCATCGATTTGACGAGTTACACGAATGCGACGTTGAGTTTCTGGTTCAAAATTCCGAGCATCGAAGCGACTTACGATTTCGCTCACGTTTACATGGATCAAACGGAAATCTGGACGCGCGATGCCACCGCCACTTCCTGGACGCAAACAAATCTTAGCCTGAGCGGATTTGTCGGCGGAGTTCACACGTTGAAATTTGAATTCACCAGCGACACTTCCGTCACGAATGAAGGCTGGTATCTCGATGACATTGCGGTGACAGACGCCTACACGCCCGGCCCGA
>JBDSLX010000061.1:0-8677 GCA_039916145.1 Verrucomicrobiota bacterium
CGTGAAGATCGTTCGCGAATCTCCACCTGGATTCTCCACGCTGGCGGGCGCGAAGTCTTGCTCGCGCTCCAGGAAAAATTAAATCTTTCGAGCGCCGATATTTGTTGGAGCGCAAATATTCTTCGGGAGTTCGGCAATTTGAGCAGTCCATTTGTTTTGTTCGTGCTCGAAAAAGCGCTGCGTGAAAATGCGCCGAGCGGACTTTGGTGGATGGCATCGTTCGGCGCCGGATTCAGTTCGCACGGCGCGTTGCTCGAAGTTGAGTGACGGAATGAAGCGAATTGTTAAACCGGAACTGCTCGATGATTTACCGCCAGCGGATTCGCGCGCCATTCAATCGAGACGCGATTTGCAGCGGCTTAATTTTTTCATGGGCAGCGTTGGAATAGTTGAGCGCAAGTTGGATGGAATTTTTCCGAATGAACCTCCCCAAAAAATTGTGGACATTGGAGCAGGCGACGGGACTTTCATGCTGCAACTGGCAAAGCGATTTTCCAATCGCTGGAGAAATGTGGAAGTCGTCTTGGTGGATCAACAGGACATTGTTTCGCCAGACACAAAAGAAAAATATTCGCAGCTTGGTTGGGGTGCAAAAATTATTTCTGCCGATGTGTTCGATTGGCTTTCTCGATGCGAAGATGTCGATTGCATTCTGACAAATTTGTTTTTGCACCATTTCGAGTCGGAAAAGTTGTCGAGGCTTTTGCAACTTGTCTCGATAAAAACAAAGATCTTTCTGGCTTGCGAACCGCGTCGGTCTTTCGCGGGAACAATTGGAACGAAATTGGTTTGGTTGATCGGTTGCAACTCTGTGACGCGGCATGACGCTCCCGTGAGTGTGCGCGCTGGTTTTCGAGATAAGGAGATTTCAGAACTTTGGCCGGGGAATGGGAATTGGGAAATTGAAGAAGGTCGCGCGGGAGTTTTCAGTCAAGCGTTTGTAGCGGCGCGTCTGTGACGGCCGCATTGTAAATAAATTGGAACAAATGCGGCGGTCATAGATGCGCCGCTACAACAAAATCCTTTGCGTTCTTCCTGGATTCCGCGATTACTTTTCCATGCTCGTGACTGATTTTATTCCAGCCAAAGAAAAGGAAAGCCGTCGCCTGATGATTGTATTGCACGGTTTGGGCGACAGCATGGAAGGATTTCGCTGGATGCCCGACGCGTTGCAACTTCCGTGGCTGAATTATTTATTGGTCAATGCGCCCGACGCGTATTACAGCGGATTTTCGTGGTATGACTTTGCGGAACTCCCCGCTCCGGGAATTAAGCGCAGCCGCGAACTTCTTTTCGATTTGCTCGACGATTTGAGCGGGAAAAACTTTCCAACGAACGAAACGATTCTGTTCGGTTTTTCGCAAGGTTGCCTGATGACGATTGAAACAGGTTTGCGTTATCCGCGTTTTTTCGCCGGACTAATTGGCGTGAGCGGTTACGCGCATGAGCCGGGAAAATTGTTGAAAGAGCTTTCGCCGGTCGCAAAACAACAACATTTTCTCATTACTCACGGCACGCAGGATTCGTTGATTCCGTTTCTAGAAGTGAAGGAGCAGGTGAAACTTTTCCAAACGTCAGGGGTTCAGATGGAATGGCGCGAATTTCACAAGGCACATACCATCGCTGGCGAGGAGGAGATTTCGGTCATCCGCGAATTTATTCGTTCTCGTTTCGAGAAGTGAAGCTTGTTCCTCCGAGTAATTGATGATATAAAGCCGACCTTTGAATCTGTTTAGCCGAAGTCACAATGAATTTTAACTCGTCTCTTTTCCGAATTGCTTTCGCCGCTCTATTGTCCGGGAATTGCGCTGGCTTTGCCCAGAGCATTTCCGGTTTCACACCCATGTTCTGCTCGACCAATGAATTCGTGCAAATTACTGGCAGTGGCTTTAGCGCTGCTATTCCGCCCGCTGTTACCAATGTCATTTTTTCCAACAACAAAAGTGTGAGGGTGACACCGACGGCTGATAACCAAATTAATGTGGTTGTGCCGTTCGGAGCGACGACCGGACCAATCCAAGTCAAAAAAGGAGCCTCAATTGTAACCAGCGTTGATGATCTCACGGTCATCGGGACGGAGCCTTACATCACGAGTTTTTCTCCCACGAGCGGTGCTTCGAACACGGTCGTGACGGTCAATGGAGTTCATTTTACCGGCACGACATCGGTTCGATTCAACGGGACGAATGCCGCCTTTACTCCGCCGACCACCGACACACAGATCATTATCACTGCGCCGACCGGCGTTACGACGGGTCCAATCAGTATCACGCGCTCAAATGCTTTTATCGGAACCAGCAGCAGCAATTTTTTTGCGCCACCCTCCATCACAAGCTTTTCTCCATCGGTGGGGCGTGCTGGGACGAACGTCGTGATTACGGGGAAAAACTTTGTGGGTGCGACATTTGTAAAATTCAATTCTGTCTCCGCCCTGTCTTACACGGTAAATTCCAACACACAGATTACCGTCACCGTTCCGGCTAACGCCTCCACGGGCTTGATCAATATTTCCACGCCTGGCGGCCAAACATTTTCCAGCAGCAACTTTGTCGTGATGCCATCTATCTTCAGTTTCTCACCTTACTTTGGAAAAGTGGGAACAAACGTCACAATTGTCGGCGCAAATCTTAATGGAACGACCAATGTTTTCTTCAACGGCGTGGCGGCGAGCTTCAGTGGAGTGACATCAAATCAAGTGACGGCGATCGTGCCGCCGACCGCAGCGAGCGGACCTATTACCGTGGCAACGACAAATGGAATTGCGGTGAGCGCGACGAACTTTTTCCTGCCACCGAGCATTACTGTTTTCACGCCGACCAATGGCGCGACGGGAGCGAATGTGACGATTACGGGAGTTAATTTTACCAATGCCACTCTCGTTAGCTTCAACGGAACGAGCGCAACTTTCACGGTGTTGAATAATAGTTCGATCAGCGCGATCGTTCCGCTGAATGCGACGAGCGGCCCGATTTCTGTCACTGCTCCCGGCGGCAGCGCGACCACGACGAACAATTTTTTCGTTCGCCCAACGGTGAGTGGATTCAGTCCCGGTAGCGGCGTGGCGGGAAATTCGGTGACGATTACTGGCGGCAGTTTTACGAACGCGACGGCGGTGTTGTTCAACGGCGTGAGTTCCACCAACTTCACGGTGCTCAATAATTCTCAGATTACTGCCATCGTGCCGGCGAATGCGACAACGGGGCCGATCAGCGTCACGGCACCCGGCGGAACCGGCGTCAGCGCGCAGAATTTTGTGGTGGACGCTCTCACATTGTCGATTCGATTACTGACGAATAACGCGGTTTCGATTTCGTGGACGACAAACGCAATTGGTTTTTCTTTGCAGGCCAACACGAATTTGAATGCGCTGACCAATTGGGTGGCAGTAACAAATGTTCCGGTGGTCACAAGCGGACGAAACACGGTTACCAATTCGATTACAAACAGTGGAACGTTTTATCGGTTGAAGAAGTAGCGAGGGAGGAATTCAAAAGTCAGGAGCGTTCAGAAAATTTTCTGACGACTGGATTCTGGTTTGCGTTCTTTTTTTACGGTGTCCGCTCGATCTGGATACTTTTCCAATTGCTCACGCCGAGTTCCAGCAACGATGCGTTTTCGTAAATTTCCAGCAACGTTTTGTCTTTCGGAACTTTGGCAATTTCGCGTTGGCGATTGAGTTCGCGAATCGCAAGAACGTCCAGCGCGATGGGGTCTTTGCTGAACCAGATTTCGTTCAGCGGCGCGGAATAGTGGAGCAGACTTTTTTGTTCGCCTTGGTATTGGCAGATGAGCGCGTCGGTGATGTTCAAAACAACTTTGTCGCCTAAACTCGGTAGCGCATAGATTTCAGGAAGCGCCCGGGCGAGGCGATCAGGTTGGTCAAACCGATGGGTGTTATCCACGCTGCCGAGCGCAAGACTCAAAAGATTTCCAGTTGTTCCAGCGACGTTATGATTGAGCAGCGGAACGATGCTGATGATTTTCGTAATTTCTTTTTCAACCAATTTTGTCACGAAAGATTTTCTTCCAATGCCGTCTCCTTTTTTTCCAAATTCCACGTCGCCCCAAATCAAATTTCCGATGAGGGGACTTTCGTAGAATGTTTTCTCGTCGTATCCAGCCATAGCGCTCGCCGCCACTTTGACTTGGTAACGGTCGGCGAGTTCCACGAAACCGGCGAGGCGCAGGGCGGTCATTTCCTTGTCCCAAATAACTATTCTTTTTGGCAGAATACCGGCGGCGAGCAGACCTTCGATTACTGCCGCGACGACACTGGGGCGCGTTCCACTATTTGCGCCGGGCGTGGAATAAACTTTGATTCCGACAATATCGTTGGTGGAAATTAGGCTTTGCCATGCGGAGGCGAGATTGGTTTTTTCGGCGAATTGCAGCAGTCCGCGATTGACCAACGCGCGGACTTTTTCGGGCTGGGCTTGAAAAGCAATCGTGGCTTTTGGATCGTTGGCGATGACCACGCGCGCACTGTGAGGTGTCGTTTCGCGCGAGAAAATATTTTCGGTCGCTTTCGTTTCGAGGACGAGCAGCGAACACGCAATCAATAGAAAAAATCGTTTTTGCACTGCGAAAACCGGGCGTTTCTTGACACTTCGAGCGGCGGATGTTACCACCCATTCTGATGCTGACCACAAAAAAACCGGCGCAAATTTTTCTGATTTTTTCTCTCGGATGGATTGCGATTGGCGGTTGGGCAGGCTGCGCTCCGGCGGGCTCTCGGGCGTTGCAAAAAGGCGAACGGCTGATCCAAGAAGGGAAATATTCCGAAGCCGTAAAAAAGTTTGAAGAAGCCACCAAAGCTCTGCCGACGAATGCGAAAGCCTGGAACCATCTTGGCCTCGGTTACCAATATGCGGGCGACGCGAAGGAAGCGGCCCGGGCTTATGAGCAGGCTTTGATATTGGATCGGAATCTGGCGGCAGCGCGCTATAATCTCGGCGCATTGCATTTGGAGCAGCGCAATTTTTCTGCGGCTATCACAGAGCTAACCACTTTCACGCAATTGGATCCCAAAAATCCTGACGGCTGGATCAAGCTCGGCAATGCGCAAACGCAATTTGCCGCTTTGGTTTCCACGACAGAAAAAAATCGTCAGTTCGATGCCGCGAAAAAAAGTTTTGATATCGCGCAAAAATTGCGTCCGTCGGCAGAAGCTTTGAACGCGATGGGGTTGCTGCAAATTCAGCGGGGGCGTCCGCGCGATTCGATTTCAAGTTTTACCGCAGCGTTGCAGCAACAACCGGATTACGCGCCAGCCTTGCTTAATTTGGCCGTGGTCTATCAGCAACATTTGGACGAACGCCGCCTCGCCTTGATGAATTATCAACAGTTTCTCAAGGTGGCCAAAGATTCGCCGGACGCGGCCCAGGTCCGTGTTGTCGTCCGTCAGTTGGAGGGCGAGTTGAATCGTCCGATCATGGTCGCCAATTCCACTTCGATCATTTCCGGCAAAGTGCCAGCGTCCACCAATAATTCTTCTGGAACGTCCAATCAAACTTCTCCGAAGGCGGAAACTAACGCGCCTAAAAACGCCGTAGTGCCCAAACCAGTTCCGATTATTTTAACGCCGAAGGCGCAGCCGCCGCCCAAAAAAGAACCGCCAGTCGAAGTCGCCCGGTTGCCCGACGAAGCCCCGTTCAAACCAGCGCAGGATTTGCCGACGAACATCAGCCAGCCGGTCGCCGTTGTTTCAAACAGCGCAATTTCTCCGGCGAATCCCGTCTCGAGGCCAAGCTCGCCTGAAAAAGGATCGGGAATGTTGACGAAGTTAAATCCCGTGAGTTGGTTCAAACGAAAGCCAAAATCGACCACGCCGATGACCGAGTTGCCCGTCGCAAAATCAGTCGCTGAAACGAGTCCGCCTGTTCTTGTGGAAACGAAATCTGTTCCGAGAATTTCGCCGAAAGCATCCGAAGAACGAACTGCTCTCAGTATCCCGCGCTACAAATATCGCTCGCCAAAAAAACCGAGTGAAGGAAAACGCGCTGAGGCCGAGCCACTCTTTCAACGTGGCATGCAGGCGCAAAAAGATCGTCGGCTGGCCGATGCGCTGGCGGCTTATGGGCAGGCGATAAAATCAGACCCAGCATTTTTTGAAGCGAATTACAATCTCGCTCTCGCCGCGCGCGAGGTCGGCGATTTGTCGGCCGCATTGAACGCTTACGAACGGTCTTTGGCGATCATGCCTGAATCCGTCAATGCGCGTTACAATTTTGCCTTCACTTTGCAAGAGGCGGGCTATTTCCAGGATGCGGCAAATGAATTGCGAAAGCTTTTGGAACAGAATCCAAACGAGACACGAGGGCATTTATTATTGGGCAATCTCTGCGCGCAACGGCTGAACCGGGATTCGTCGGCACGCGAGCACTATCTGAAAGTTTTGGAGACAGAACCGAATCATCCGCAAGCAACGCAGATTCGATACTGGCTGGCGGCGCATCCATAGTATCTGCTCGTCAGGGTTAGGGCACTTTGGTAGCATTCCTGCTGGATTTGAGGCTGAAACGACGTTTCTATGAAAAATCTGCCCTTTAATTATATCGACATAATTATTGTCGTCCTGCTGATCGTCGGCATTTTTCGCGGACGCAAGCGCGGTATGTCCGAAGAGCTGTTGTCATTTATACAGTGGATGATCATTATTTTTGTGGGTTGCCGGATTTATCAACCGCTTGGCAACTTAATTAAACAACATGCTCCATTCAGTTTGCTGACGTGCTATGTGATGGTTTATGTGATCTTCGCCATTCTTGTAAAACTGATTTTTTCACAGATCAAGCACGCGGTGGGCGAAAAACTGATAGGAAGCAATTTTTTTGGCGGCTCGGAATATTATTTCGGAATGTTTGCTGGCATGATCCGGTTTGCCTGCGTGGTTTTGATGGTGATGGCTTTGTTGAATGCCAGATTGATCACAGACAAAGAGCGTGCCGAAACGGCCCGAATGCAGACCAAGAATTTTGAAGGAATTTCGTTCCCAACCTTTGGCTCCATTCAGCAATCGGTTCTTTTTGAATCTTGCTCTGGACAACAGGTGAAAAAATATTTGAACTTCGTGCTCATTGAATCCACTGCTGGAGAAAATGTTCCTTTGCGCCGCGATGAAAACAAAGCTCTGGATGAGGTAATTGGCCCGGCGAAGAAATAAGTCATCATGGCTGGTCTCTTTTCGTCCGCCACCCTCGAACAAGTTCGCGCCGCCAGTGATATTGTTGATGTCATTGGCGGATACGTTCCGCTCAAACGCAACGGAGCGAACTTCACCGCGCTCTGCCCGTTTCACAAAGAAAAATCGCCGAGCTTCAACGTCAATCCGCACAAACAAATTTTTCACTGCTTCGGCTGCCATAAAGGCGGAGATGTTTTTACGTTCGTCAAAGATTACGAAAATATTGGATTCACCGACGCCGTGCGCCGACTCGCCGAACGCGCGCACATCGTTCTTGAAACAGAAAAAAATCCGGGCGAACAGCAAGCGCGACACATCAAGGACACGCTGCTCACCATTCACGAGCAAATCACCCAACGCTGGCAAGCCGCGCTCGCCAATGATGCCAACGGACAAATCGCCCGCGACTATCTTTTGCAACGCGGCGTCTCGGAAGAAGCGCAAAAACTTTTCCGCCTCGGCTACGCGCCGGATTTGTGGGACGACACGGTCAATTGGGCGAAGAGCAAAAATTTTGAATTGGCGACAGTGGAGCAGGGCGGATTGGTTGTTCGCAAGGAAGGCAGCGACCGCGTTTATGACCGCTTTCGCGGACGATTGATTTTTCCCATTTGCGATGAGCAAGGGCGCGTGATCGGTTTCAGCGGACGCATTTTGAGCGGCGATGAAAAAACCGCCAAGTATGTGAATTCACCAGAGACGCCGATTTTTACGAAAGGAAAAGTTTTCTTCGGTCTCGACAAATCAAAACGTCCGTTGCTTGATGCCCATTCCGCGATTGTCTGCGAAGGCCAACTTGATCTCATCGCTTGTTTCATGGCGGGAGTGCAAAATGTGGTCGCGCCTCAGGGAACCGCGTTGACCGCCGACCACGCGAGGATTTTGAAACGCTACGTTGACGAAGTTGTGTTGTGTTTTGATTCCGACAACGCCGGACAAAATGCCGCCGTGCGTTCGCTCGATAGTTTGCTGGCCTCCGGTTTAGCGGTGCGAGTCGCAACCGTTCCAGCACCGCACGATCCAGATAGTTTTATCAAGGCATTTGGTGGAGGCGCATTTCGCGAACTCACCGACAAAGCCGAAGGTTTTTTCGATTATTATTTAAATCGTTTGTGCGCGACGAACGACTCGGCCAACGACAAAGGTCGCGTGGCGATTCTGCAAAGCATGTCCGAAGCAGTCCGCAAAACCGGCAACGAAGTTTTGATCGATAAATACGCGCAGAAAACTTCCATGCGCCTCGGCGTCGCGGCGGATGCGGTTCGGAGCGAATTTAGAAAACGTCCTCGCACTCAGGAATTTTCATCCGACGAAGATTTTGAAACAGAAGTGGAGTCAGAAATTTCGCCGCCCTCTATTCAGGAAATCACCCTCATCAAACTCATTCTGCATGACGATGAGAATTTGCGATGGACGCGGGCGACCTTGAACCTCGACTGGATTTCACATGCGCGCGTTCGCGAAATTATTTCCCGTCGATTTGAACTGCAACAT
>JBDSLX010000062.1:0-7234 GCA_039916145.1 Verrucomicrobiota bacterium
GCGCGGTGAAGTGCTAAAGAGGTGAAGGCGTTAAGGTCGGCGGCAAATTCTTTTCTTCGGTGGTCAGGCTGAGAAAGGTTTTTTCGAGCGCGCCGTCAATTCCGCTTTGCTTTCGTAATTCGTCGCGCGTTCCGACGGCGATAAATTTTCCTTGGTGAATAATGCCGATGCGGTCGGCCATTTCTTCCGCGACACTCAGTTGATGGGTCGAAAGAAAAACGGTCATGCCGTTCAAGGAACGCTCTTTCAAAATATCTTTGACGACGCGGACGTGATGGGGATCGAGTCCGACCATGGGTTCGTCGATGATGAAAACTTCCGGGTCATGCATCAGCGCGGAGAGAATGGCGACGCGCTGGCGCGTTCCGTGAGAAAGTCCCTCGATGGGTTTATTGATGTAATCTTCGAGATTAAAACGGGGGACGAGTTCGCGGCAGGAAGATTGAATGCGCGCTTCGTCCATTCTGAAAAGTTGGCCGGTGAAGCGAAAGAATTCCCACGGCGTAAGCTTGTCATAGAGAAAGGGAAAATCGGGAACGTAAGCGATGCGGCGGCGCGCTTCGAGCGATTGGGTTTGCACATCAAAACCGGCGACGCGCGATGATCCCGAGGTTGGCTTGAGCAATCCAGCGAGAATGCGAATGGTTGTGGTCTTTCCAGCGGCGTTCGGACCCAGCACGGCAAAAAATTCTCCGCGCGCCACCGTGAGCGAAACATTGTTCACAGCCACAAGTTCGCCGAATTTTTTGGTGAGATTGATGAGTTCGATCATTTTTGCGTTGAATCGTTGAATCGTTGAATCGTTGAATCGTTAAAAATGCGTGAAGGCGTCGTTGCTCAAAACAATTTTGTCCGGCAATTCGATCCAGAGAATTTCTCCCACGCGGCTGACGAAAACAAAAATTTCATAGCCCACCAATTTGGCGTGGAGCCGATAGACTCGAACTTTTGAATGACCAAATCGCATCCAATCGTTGTTCGCCTCCCATTTGAGAGCGATTGGAGAATTTGTTTTGCTGGTTGCCCCGGCTTTTCCTAAACCGAGATTTCCCATTCCACCGAGTATAGTCAGAGCAAGTGGGCCACCCATTTCCCGGATGAGGGTTTGCGGATTTTGTAAATCGGCGAAGGTAAAGCTTTGTTCCCAATGATCATAGGCATCGTCGATCACGAACCGAACATTTTGGTCCGCAGCGCTGGCGTGAAGTTCCCAGGCATCCGGACGCAAGTTCGCGCGCACTGTGAATTCCTGCCAGACACGATTGGTGGAAAGTTTTAAATTCAAATCAAAACGCAGGCGGTTGGTCGTGCCGTTCGGCGTAACATTGCCTTCGAGATCAAGACTATAACTGGTGGGTTGCTCGACCATTCCTTCGGGTCGAAATTCTTCGGAAAAATTCTTGCTCGCTTGCGCGCCCACGCTGGCGGTCCAGCGGCAGAAACCGATTTTTTTTCCGTGATGATAAACTTCGAGCGACGACGTGTCTGGCGCGGTAAGAATTTTATTAAAAACAGTTTCAAATGGAACCGCGCTTCCAACTTGGGTTCGTCCAAAAAATTCGGAACGCCAGAGCAAAAAATTCATCGTCAGCCAGAACAGCGTGATGAGAAGAAAAAGGACGCGCGAGAGCATGGTTGGTCACTGCGAGGATGACGGTATGTTGAGCGTCTGACCGGGTTTCAATTTTTTGGGATTGATCCGGGAATTGGCGGCGAGAAAAACATTTTGTTTCACCCCATATTTCGCGGCAATCGAGGTAATAGTCTCGCCGGGTTTGACGATGTGGGTTTTCGGTCGTTGCGTTACTGGAGAAGCAGTTCTTGTTGGAGTAGAAACTCTTGCTTCGGGATTGGTTGAACGCGGTGGAATATTTGGAGCCGGATCAGGAAAAGCGAAGTTGGCACCCGCGGCGGAGTTTCCAGAGGCAACGGCACCTTCGGCCAGTTGCGTTTGCAGCGCCTCGATTTGGCGTTTCAACAAAATATTTTCTGCGCTGAGGCGTTCAAGGTCGCGCTGAATTCCCTGGCTCACTGGAGCGAGAACTTCATCCTTCACCAAATCCATTTTGCAAGCGCGGATGTGGTCTTTGGCGCGCTCGGCGTAATCCGAGTCCGGTCGCAGGCGGAGATGCTGCTCGTAGTGATAAATTGCGGCGGCATAATTCTTCACCTGTTCTTCGTTGAGACAGGCCAGTTCAAAATGCGCCGAAGCGGAACGGGGATTTGTTTCCAGAGCTTTTTCGAATTCTTCAACGGCCCCTTTGTAATCCTGGCTGCCAGCCCGACTGCGGCCATTTAGATAATGCGGATCTCTCTGTTCGTCTGAAGCGCCTTCGGTTCTCGAGTCACAGCCGAGAGCGCCGAGTAGCGAAATTAAAATGAGGCAACGCATTGCCTGATGAATCATGAAGAAAAAAGTAATTGAATAGGGTGTATTGGGCAAGGAAGCGATTGAATCTCCGATCAGGTTGCGGGAATGAATTTCTGAAAAACGAGCGCTGCAAAAAAGAGTGCGACGAAAACAAGACTGATTGATTGCGTCCCCGCACCGACTGCAAGCCAATCGACCAGCGCAATTCCTGCGAGCAAACGCGAAACGGTGACGCCAATGTTGCGTTGCGGTTTCCAAAATGTATGACGCAAACACCACAAAATCCAGACAGCCAACGCCAGGGAAATGATGAAGGCCGTTTGTTGTTGGTTGGCGTCATTGACGAGAAGCGCGAGGCAAATGGGGGTGAACAAAAAAAAGACGGGCCAGTTTCGCAATGGGCCGCGGCTGGTTTCTTTTCGCGCCAGATAACTCAATCCAACAATGTAGGCGGCCAGAGCAATTGCGCTCCAAACCGCGAGGCCGGAAATGCCGTTAATTGAAATTGAGGCTGCCACAAGATACAAAAGCAATCGGCAGCAGGCCATCAGCACGGGAGAGAGGAAAATGAGTTTGTGAATGAGGTCATAAATCAAAATGCAGAGGACAAGCAAAATGGTTAAAATCGCGGTAATTTTTCCCATCCACGCCAGAGTCACAGCGCCGAAGCCGAGGAAAATAAATCCTGAGAGCCAGACCTCTCGGGCTTTGACCGCGCCGGACGGAATGGGGCGCTGACGACGATGTTGCCGATCGAAATCGGCATCAAAAGCGTCATTCAAAAACATGCCGCCGGTGTAGAGCAACGTTGCGCCAACACAGAGCCAAAAAAATCGAAACGGCTCGCCGCCCCCACCCAGAAGCCAACCGGCGAGACAGTTGGACCAAACCGTCGGCAGATTGGAGGCACGGGCCAGGACTAAAAGAGTTCGCAAGGGATTGGGTTGATGCGCACCGGTCATTTTGCCGTTAGGAAACAAGTTCGAACTTCAAGGTCAAGGTTCAAAGTTCATGCGCGCAAGCCAACTTTATCTGAACCCACGTTAGGCGAGTCCACGTTTGGACAAATGTTGCAAAGTCCATTCGTATTCGCCGACGAGTTGATCGACGACGCTGCGGTTTTTCATTTCGTCTGGCATCACCTCCCAAGTGTAGGTTTCCATTTCAAGATGCGAACAGAGCTTCGGATTTTGCTCGAGGATATCCAGGACGCCGAGCAGGTGATTAGTCGTGTTGTCGAATAGTTCCGTTTTTGGACTGTGCAGCGGAATATGGAAATGAATGCGCCATTCGGCGGGTTGAGAGTTGAGGGTTGAAACCTGGGAGAGAGCCTCCGGCAAATCTTTGAATCGGGCGAGATGTCCCATTGCGTCACGCGAAACAACTTGATGCAAATAAACATCGTCCGCAAACGCACTTAGCGCCTCACGAACCTCCGGCGTCGGCATGACTTTCAAGGCGGAACTCAAATGCAGTTTGCTGATTTTGACTTCGTGCTGTCGCAACATTTCAAAAGACACGGCTGGATCCTCAAATTCAACGGCGAGATGACACGTGTCGTAATTGATGCCGAGATATTCGAACAAACGTGAATCGCGATTATGCTCGGCACGAATCCGATCGAAGAAATGAACGGTTTCACTGGTGGTTTCGAGCAGGCAGAGCGGTTCCGGTTCGAGTCCGAGATGCATTTTGCGTCCGGTTTGTTCGCAGACGCGCGCGATGTGTTCGACGCATTGGAAAAGGTTATTGCGAATCGCTCTGACCTGATCCGGCGCTTTGACAAATTCTTTGAACGAACCGGGAACCGTGCTGACGCTGCCCTCGATTCCGCTTGGTACCAGTTGCGAGAGCAAATCGAAAAGTCGATTCGTGTAAGCAAGCCGTTCGGAGGAAGTCCAATCAGGCAAATAAACTTTCTCTTTCACCGTCTCCCCGTGAAAACGTCCGAAAGGAAATCCGTTGATCGTGAAAACATAGCAGTGGTTTTCGTCGAGCCATTTTCGGAAGGCGTTCAGCGTCGTGGGGTTGCTGAGATCAAATGCGGCGCGGTCGCTCAAACGCAGCCCGATGGCATACGGTTCCGTCGGACAGACGCGTTCGCGCACCGCCAGTGTGTATTGCTGGAGCGCAGCAAATGTCTCCTGCCAATTTTCACCGCGATGGATGTTCGTGCAGTAGGCGAGGTGAAGGCCGTGGTTAAGTTTCACGGGGAAAACTCTACCGCAGTAATGCGGAGACGCGGAGAAAATAATTTGGGATGCCGCGCCTCATTGCCTCCGCCGTTAAAGTTTAAATTTCGGCGTCTGGCTCAAAAACTTCAGCGGATTTTGATAAACCACTTTATCGACAAGTTCAGAAGTGTGGCCGCGTTTTTTCATTTCCAACGCGGTACGAGGAACCGCGAGCGGAATACTCACGCCCCAATCACACGCGCTGTTCATCCAGATATTTTCGTTGCCGTAAACTTCCAGCATGTCGATGGCGCGCGCCGGAGTGCATTTTGATTCAGGATAAAGTGTCATGCCCGCCCAAAACCCAGCATCAAGCACGAGTTGAATCGTGTGTTCTTCGACGTGATCGATGATGACGCGCTCTGGCCGAATGCGTTTGTCACTTTTCAGCGCGTCGATGATGAGCTTTGTTCCCTTCAGCTTGTCTTCGAGATGCGGTGTGTGAACGAGAATGAGTTGATCGTGCCGTGCCGCAACGTCGATGTGCATTTCCAGAACTTTCAATTCATTGCGTGAATTTTTGTTCAAGCCAATTTCGCCGATGCCGAGGACATTGGGCCTATCAATAAATTTTGGAATGAGCGCGATGACTTCCTGCGCGAGTTTGACGTCTTCGGATTCTTTCGGATTGATGCAGAGCCAGCAGAAATGCGGAATGCCAAACTTCGCCGCGCGTTTCGGTTCGTGTTCGGTGAGTTGGCAAAAATAATCGTAAAACCCATCGGCGGAACTGCGATCAAATCCCGCCCAAAACGCCGGTTCGCAAACACACGCACAACCCGCCGTCGCCATGTCGATGTAATCGTCCGTTGTGCGGCTGACCATGTGTCCGTGTGGTTCGATGTAGCGCATAAAATTTCAAACATCGAACATCGAATGCATCTGGGCGGCGTCCGGTTCGATGTTCGGCGTTCGATGTTCGATGTTCGATGTTTTCATTTCGCCGGATAAGCTCCAGAGGCTGCTTTCGTCGTCGCGGTTGGAATCGGTTCCTTTGTCGGATCACTCAACGAAAGCAAAACCCGTTTTGCGCGATCCGAATTTCCATTTTCCAACTCCTTCAATGCTTCGCGAAACGCTTTCATGCGAAAATCTTCATCACCGCTCGCGCGCTCGACACGATCCATGAACGCCGCCAAATCAATGACCTTGGCGCGCGCGTCCATGAAGTAGAGATCCAAAATTTGCTGGCGTGTCATACGATTATGGACGGCAATGTAGCTGGTTTTTATTCGGCGGCAATGTTTGTGAATTGTCCGCACGCCGCCCATCGGAAATTGCGTTTTTGTCTTATCAGAGATTGCCGCGAAAATTTTCAGCCGATGCCCCATGATTACCGACTAACCAAAAGAGGTTAAGCTTTTACCAATAAACGGGAAGCGCTGTGTTTCGATTTCGCGGAAAGGGCGAGTGGGACAGCATCTCGCAGATAACAAATAAAACGAAAGTAACTATGAAAACAAACCTCATCCGTAAATTGGCCGTCGTAATGGCAATGGCTGTCACGAGTGCCTTAATCACATTGGTTCCGTCTGAAGCTCAAGCCCAAAAAGGAGCAGGAGCCGCCGCCTTGGTTGGAAAATCAATCGATACGGTAAAAGACATTGATGCATTGCAATCAGGCGACATGGTCATGATGTCCTGCCCGAAATGCAAAACCACGATGGTTTCCTATGTTGAAGAAGGAAAAGGATCGGTCAAAAGCACCCGCGTTCGTGGGGAACACCAATGCCCGGGTTGCAAGCAAGTGATCAAAACCGAAGGCGTTGGTAAACAAGCCACTGATCATGTTACCCACGTCTGCTCCAAGTGCGGCAGCGATATGGCCTTCTGCTGCACCGTCAAAAAAGGTGACCTGCATAAAATGGAAAAGAAAGATTAGTCGCAATTGACCGACCTGCGTTGGATTGAATGTCGCTTCAATCCACGCAGTCTGCACATCCGCTTGCCTATCTTTTTTCAGCATCCAGATGGAAATTTGACAAGTTCTCTTTGACTCGTCAGTTTGAAATCAGTTGTGAGCTATAATAAAAAAACAAACCTGCCGATTGCCACTCGCCTATGCGCGTCTTTGTCGTTGGTTGTCTGGCTCGCTGCCTTTCTTTTTTGCTCGAATACTTGTTGCATCGGAGAATCCCATTGTGAAACAGGGCACGAGCAACATGGCGAAGCCTCACACCATGACCACGATCGATCCTCCGACTCTGATAGCCATAGCGATCACAAAGATTCATTTTGCAATTCGCTCAAATCCATTGTTCACACCGCCAGCAACCAAACTTTATCCAAGCCCGACTTCAGCTTTGTCACTTTAGATTTTGTTTCGCCATCGCACTTGGTGACCGTTGCTCGACGGGAAGCATCAGTTTTCCGCCAAGGTTCGCGACGCGATTGGGTGTCCACGCCAGAGGTGTATCTTGGCCCGGCGTTTCGCAGTCTCGCTCCGCCTGTTCTTCTCTAAGCTGAATCCATCGTGCCTCGCGCGCGATTATTTTGCTTTGTCACTCGTTCCGTGTCGCGGTTCGCTCGCGGAAAATTTCCATCCATTCAACAACGGGAAAAATGATTTATGAAAACTTTAAATGCAATTGTCACTGTGACTTTCTTCGCTGCGACTGCCGCCTTCGCG
>JBDSLX010000063.1:0-6633 GCA_039916145.1 Verrucomicrobiota bacterium
GTTGCCCGCCCGAACTTTCCTCAGATCTCGTCGATCGCGGAATTGTCATGGCTGGCGGCGGCGCACTGTTGCGCGGCATAGATCGTTTGGTCGCCGAAGAAACCGGATTGCCGGTTCACGTCGCCGATGATCCGCTCAGCGCAGTCGCCGAAGGAACCGGCCGTGTGTTGCAAGAACTCGCCTTCCTCAAGCGCGTCGCTTCTTCCAGAACATAATTCTTTCTCACGTTCACTTGGGTCGCTTTCGTTAGAGAGCGGGACTGGTGAAATGTTAAAAAAACCGCAATACATCGCATTGGTTTTGGTAGCCGTGGTCGCGCTGATTATTTTTAATCTGCCCGGCGAAACGATGTCGCGATTCAAACTCGCCATCAGCGGAATCTTTTTACCGCTATTCGGCCTCGCCGGTTCTTCGCAACAAGTTCTCCAAAAAACCGGCAATACAATTTTGCCGCGCAGTGTTTTGTCGAAAGAAAGCGAACGATTGCGTCAGGAAAATGAGCAGTTGAAAATTCAACTCATGCAAAATGCCGAGTTGATAAGCGAAAACGCAACGCTTCGCCAATCGCTCGGCTGGCAAAAACAAACTCCCTGGAAATCAAAATTGACACTCGCGCGCGTCATCGGACGCGATCCCGCCAATTGGTGGCGTACTGTTTTGATTGATGCAGGAGAAAAACAAGGGCTTCGCGTCAATTATCCCGTTCTGACTTCAGACGGTTTGGTCGGACGGATTGCGGCTGTTGGGCCAAATCGTGCGCAAGTTTTGCTTTTAGGCGACCCGAATCTGCGCGTCGGCGCGTTGATTCAAGACAAAGATGTTCGCGAAAGTGGAATCGTTCTTTCGAGCTCAGGCCCGCTCGATAACATGGTGGATTTCCAATATTTTTCCCGCAACACCGCCATCAAGCCCGGACAACCTGTAATTACCAGCGGCGACGGTGGCGTTTTTCCGAAAGGAATTCTCATCGGCCAAATCGTTGATATTGGAAGCAAAAACGTCGGGCTTTCGACAGAAGCACGCGTGAAAATCGCGGCGAATTTAAATTCACTTGAGGAAGTCTGGGTGATGTTTCCATGAACGCGATTACTCCCATTATCGTTTTGCTCGCGGCCTTCATCGCGATTTATTTTCAATCGTCTTTTGAAATGTTCCGCAACATTTTCGGCGCTCAAATCGATTTGCTTCCGGCTCTGATGGTTTACACGAGTTTGACGTTGGGAATTATCTCCGTCGCACTTCTGTCGATCATCGGCGGACTTTTGTTCGATTCACTTTCCGCGAATCCACTCGGGGTTTCGGTTGTTCCGCTGTTCATCATCGGCTTTGCGATTCACCGTTTTCACGGATTGCTTTTGCGCGAACAACTTTCCGCTCAATTCGCTTTTGGCGCAGCAACCAGCCTGCTTATGCCGCTGTTTACGCTTTTGATTTTGATGAGCGGAAACAGCAATCCACTCGTCGGCTGGGGTACAATTTGGCAACTGCTCGTCGTGGGACTGGTTGGCGGTTTGCTCACGCCCGTTTGCTTTTGGATTTTGGATCGAGTGAACCGCGCACTGAATTATCAGCCGATTGCGCAAACAAGTTTTCGTCCTGACCGGGAAATTAAGAGAAACCGCAGATAGAAATGACGAATAACTAAAACCGAATGACGAAAGAATTCCTAAATTTAAATCGTGCGCGAAAGCTGCGCGCAACGTGCTGCCGGCATCTTGCCGGCAGAGGAAACAAATTCTGCCAGCGAGACGCTGGCAGCACGCCATGTTAATTTTCGACCAACTGAAAAGAGAAGACCCGAAGCTGCGAATCATTTCGCTCGGCGTGATTTCTGGTCTCGTCATTTTGCTGGCCGGACTTTGGTGGGTGCAAATTGTTTCGGCAAAACGCTACGAAGCAAATCTGAAAAACCAATCGTTTCGGTCGGTGCGAGTTCCAGCTTTGCGCGGAAAAATTTTGGATCGAAACAATCAAAGTCTCGCAGAAAACCGTCCGCGCTTTGACGTGAATATTTATCTCGAAGATTTGCGTCCGCAATTTACGCGTGAGTTTGCCAGTGTCGCCCGCGCATTTACCAATCGCACTCCGGGTTTGAAAATCAGGGGCAAAGTTCTTGAGGAGGTAAATCGCGAAGCCCGTTATCGCGTCGCGAGCAACATCACGTCACAAATTACGAGCAAGTTGCAGCAGCCGCAGGTTTTAGATTCCGCTCGTTTCACAAAACATTATCAGCAACAGCCGTACATCCCCTTCCCACTTTTGCAAAATCTCACGCAGAAACAGGTCGCGATTTTCGCCGAAAATTTCACGGGGTTGACCGGAGTTGAAATGGAGATTCAACCGATGCGCACTTATCCCAATGGCGCGACCGCATCGCATCTGCTCGGCTGGATTCAGCGCCACGACGAACCGAGAGACGAGGAGGAAATCGCCTGCAAATATTATCTGCCGGATTTCATCGGTAGAGCTGGCGTGGAAGCGAGCTTCGACGGCGCCCTTCGCGGCACAGCTGGTGTGAAATCGTTATTGGTTAATAATCTTGGCTATCGACAGCGCGAAGAAATGCTGAGTTTAACCGAGGCTGGAAGAAATCTTTCGCTGACGATTGATTTAACCCTTCAACGCGCTGCGGAAAAAGCTTTGGCCTCAGCGATGCCGAATGTTCGCGGAGCGGCGGTCGTAATGGACGTGCGCAACGGCAATATTCTCGCGCTGGTTTCCGCGCCAGCTTTCGATCCGAATGCGTTTCCGAACGGAATTTCTTCCGCCGATTGGTCTCTTCTCAACAATGAAAAATATAGCCACATGTTTAATCGTGCGACTTTCGGCGCTTATCCTCCCGGCTCGATTTTAAAAATTCTTACGGCCATTGCGTGTTTTGAGAGCAACATCATGAGTCCTGCGGAAATAATTCATGATCCGGGATATTTCGAAGATCGACGGCTTCTAGGAACCCGACGGATCAAGTCTTTGGCGTCTCCCGGTGATTATGATTTCAAGCGCGCATTCCTCAAATCGAGCAACACCTACTTTATTCATTTCGGATTAAAGGCGGGTTTAAAGAAACTCGTCGAAGTTGGCGAGAGATTTCACCTTGGCGAAAACACTGGGATTTTGCCGGGGGAAGAAGTTTCGGGGGAATACCCTCATTCCAACCGACTCAGTGGAAAATATGCCGGCGATACGGCCAATCTTTGCATTGGTCAGGGGGACATTACCGTCACGCCGATACAGGTCGCCGCGATGACTGCTGCCATTGCCAATGGTGGGAAACTTTTTTGGCCGCGCCTCATTCGAGATCTCCGCCCCGCCGACGCCGTTGAAGCTGATTTAAATTCATTTCAATCGGGAAGTCTTCGTGCCGATGTGCGTTTGAATCCGAGACATTTGCAAATCATCCATCAGGCCATGCTCGCCGACGTTGAGGACAGCGAAGGAACCGGCAGTGCGGCGCGAGTGGAAGGATTTCGCGTCGGCGGCAAAACTGGAACGGCAGAAGGAACCAAAGAACAAACGACGTGGTTTGCTTCTTTCGGCCCATTTGAAAATCCTCGTTACGCCGTGGTGGTGATGGTGCAAGCCGGCGTGTCCGGCGGGGGCACTTGCGCGCCGGTCGCAGGGAAGATCTATAAAGCAATTTTGAACCTGGAACGAACGGGACCAGCAGCTCCGCAAACGCGGGCTGGATTAAACTGATGTACGAAACGAATTTAAACGAACGCAAATCGTTCCTCGAATGGCCATTGATCCTGGCGATGCTGGGATTGATGCTCATCGGGACAGCTTTCATATACAGCGCGGCTTTCGCCAATGAATCCGCCCGCACGCTTTCATGGTTCAAACAACTCTACGTCAAACAAATCATCTGGTACGAAATCGGAATTGGTTTCGTCATCGCGCTTTGCTTTTTTGATTATCGCACGTTGGCACGCTGGTCGATCATTGGTTATTGGGGGACGATTTTATTTTTGATTCTGGTTTTAATGATCGGATCAGGCGGCGCGAGTTGGGGCGCCCGACGCTGGATCAACCTGGGGTTCTTTCAATTTCAGCCATCGGAGTTCACAAAGATCGCATTTATTTTTATGCTGGCGAATTTTCTCAGCCGTCCGGTTGAAGAATTGCGTTCCAAAACCCTTTTTTTCAAAGCGCTCGGAATGATCGCCCTACCCTTCCTTTTGATTTTGAAAGAGCCAGACCTCGGTTCAGCACTCGTGTTTTTTCCAGTTGGTTTGCTGATGATGTTCGTGGCCGGTGTGCCGGTGAAATACGTGACGGCTTTTGTCGGCGGTGTCGGTTTGCTTATGGTTCTAATTTTAGTGGATGTTTTATTTGTGCCGATCGACTCGCATTGGCAGGTAATTAAACTGGAACCTTATCAACGCCATCGGTTGCTCACTTATTTCGGTCAGGATTTCGCCCCAAAGAACGCCACGCCAACGGAGCGAAAACAAGCGCAACTTTTGCAAAACAAAAGATCCTACAACGTTGAGCAGGCGCTTATTTCAGTCGGTTCAGGTGGACTGACGGGCAAAGGTTGGCGGCAAGGAACGCAGTATTCACTCGGATTTCTGCCGCGAGCGGTGGCTCACAACGACTTCATTTTCTCTGTCATTGCCGAGGAGGAAGGATTCGTTGGCAGCGTCATCGTTTTGACGCTTTACACAGTCATCCTGTTTAGCGGGATAAAAATAGCCAGCCAGGCGCGCGATCGCCTTGGAAAAATTCTGGCCGTTGGTGTCGTGGCGCTTTTGTTCAGCCACATCTTCATCAACATCGGCATGAACATTCGGTTGATGCCAGTGACGGGTATTCCACTGCCGCTGCTCAGTTACGGCGGGTCCTCAGTGCTCTGCTCGTTGATCGCCATTGGCATTCTCCAAAACGTCCACATGTATCGAAGGGCATATTAAATTATGAATGATAGAAATTTTTCGCGTCGTCGCCGTGGCGGAATGCGATTCCGTCCACCGGGCGGATTAAATCCAAACCAGAAGCCCGACCGTGCGGCAAACGAAGCGCGCGCCGATGTCCTCGGTGAAAAAGCCGGAGGCACAGATCCGGTCTATGACAAAGCCCGGCATGAACAAGAAATCGAGCGCGCCGAAAATGTCGCCGCTGGTTTGCCGCCGCAAGGAATTGCACCGGTCGAAGAAAAACATGAACATCCGAAAAAAGATTTTCGCGAGCCTGATTTGCGAACGCCAGCGAAGGTTGAGGAAACGCCTTATGCGCCGGTAAAAATTAAAGAACCGGCTCCGCAAGGAATCGTCGAAAGCATCAAGGCCGCAGCGACGAAAGTAATCAAAAAAGTTCAACAATTGATTCGTCCTGTTAAACGGACCAACAAGGAAGTCATCATCAATGCCGAATCACTCGAAACGCGTGTCGCCGTTATTGAAGAAGGAAAGCTCGAAGAATTCACCATCGAGCGCACCACCGAAGAACGTTTGGTCGGCAGTATTTTCAAAGGAAAAGTGCGCAATCTCGAAGACGGTTTGAAAGCCGCGTTCGTCGATATTGGTTTCGAGAAAAATGCGTTTCTGCATTATTGGGACATCGTTCCCAGCAGCTTCGACAGCGGTGTTGAACTTGTCGAACGAGCCACAAAAAAACGCGACAGACCGCGCATCACGCAAAAAGATATTCCGCGACTTTATCCGCCCGGCAGCGAAATTATTATTCAAGTCACGAAAGGCCCCATCGGAACCAAAGGCCCGCGCGTCACCACAAATCTGGTTTTGCCCGGAAGATATTTGGTGCTGCTGCCGAATTCCGATCAATGCGGCATTTCGCGCAAGATTGAAAACCAGGAAGAACGCCAGCGCCTCAAAAGAATTTTGCGTGAGCTAACAATTCCCGAAGGCATGGGCGTCATTATGCGAACCGTCGGCGAAGGCCAGCGCGCTGCGTATTTCGTGCGCGATCTCGCGATCTTGCTCGAAGAATGGAATGGCATTCAGAGCAAAATCAAATCGCAACCGCCCGCAACGTGCGTTTTTCAGGAACCCGATTTGATCGAACGAACCGTCCGCGATTTTCTAACCGAAGACATCGAACGAGTGGTAGTGGACAGCCCAAAGCATTATGACCGGATGCGCGAAATGATTTCTAAAATTTCGAAACGTTCAGCGGAAAAAGTCGCGCTTTACACCGAATCGCAGCCGATCTTCGACCGGTTCAATATTACCAAACAATTGGAGAACACCTTCTCGCGCCAGGTGCATTTGAAGAGCGGCGGTTATCTTGTCATCGACGAAACCGAAGCGCTCGTGGCCATTGACGTGAATACCGGTCGGCATAAGAGCAACAAAGATCAGGAGTCAACGATTCTCAAAGTGAACCTTGAAGCGGCAGAAGAAATCTGTCGCCAACTGCGATTGCGGAACATGGGCGGTTTGATTGTACTCGATTTCATCGATATGAAATCGCGCCGCGATCAACAGTCCGTTTATCAACGCATCAAAGACGGTTTGCGCCGCGATAAAGCAAAAACTCACATCCTGCCGATTTCACAACTTGGCTTGATGGAAATGACGCGCCAACGCCATTCCGAAAGTGTGCGCGCGGCGGTTTACGATGATTGTCCATATTGCAAAGGTCGCGGCAAAGTTAAGAGCGCGGTGACAATGA
>JBDSLX010000064.1:0-2936 GCA_039916145.1 Verrucomicrobiota bacterium
CCGACCTCGTGATCGAAGTTCTCTCGCCGAGCGACCGCATGACGCAAATCAACCGCAAGCTCGATCATTATTTTGAACACGGCGCGCGGTTGGCGTGGCTGATCAACTGGCCCAAACAGCAGGTTCACATTTACACCGATGACTGCATCGAATCG
This sequence comes from Verrucomicrobiota bacterium, assembly GCA_039916145.1. Lineage (GTDB taxonomy): Bacteria > Verrucomicrobiota > Verrucomicrobiia > Limisphaerales > CANJXF01 > CANJXF01. Next base: position 156 of record JBDSLX010000064.1, read on the forward strand.
CTCACGCGCCCGAACGACATTCTGACCGGCGGAAAAGTTTTGCCCGGTTTCAAATGCAAGCTGGGCCAGATTTTCGGCGCGACGAAATAAAGTTCCCCAACGTTTCTCCCGCTTCGTGTCGCGCTGCCAATTCGTGTTACGCTGATTCGCCATGAACGATCAAGCCATCGAACGAATCGAAAAACTGGAAGCGCACGCCGCTCATCTGGAACGGCAGATCGATCAATTGAACGAAGTCGTTATTCAGCAATCGCAGGAGTTGGATCGCTTGAAAAAACAAGTCGGACGCGTTTCGCAAACCCTTGAAAACGCGGAAATGGATCGCATCAAATCCGTCGATACCAAGCCGCCGCATTATCAATAATTGGGGAGCGCCCGCGTCTCGCGGGCTGTTTCGGGCGTCCCGCCCGAAACTCGTTCAACATTATTAGTTTTTTGAAATTCCGGCGAGGACGCCGGAATTGACCCGCGAGACGCGGGTGATACCCTTTTTTACGAATGAGTTTTGTTGCTGAGTTTAATGCGTTACCGCTGGCGAATCTTCTCGAACGTTCGATGAATGTTTCGTCACAAGCGGCGCGTGAAAGTCTCGCTAAAACAAAATTTTCTCTCGGCGATTTTGCTCAACTCATTTCGCCCGCTGCATCCGAATTACTCGAACCGCTTTGCCGCCGTTCGCAACAAATCACGCGACAGCGTTTTGGGAAAGTCATTCGCCTGTTCGCGCCGCTCTATCTTTCCAACGAGTGTATCAACAATTGTTCTTACTGCGGGTTTTCGCGCGACAACGCGATTTTGCGCGTGACACTTTCGGTCGATGAGGTTCTCTGCGAAGCGCGCGCTTTGGCGGAACAAGGTTTTCGCAATATTCTGCTCGTCGCGGGCGAACATCCGAAATTTATTTCCAATGGCTACATGGCCGAATGCGTCGCCGCGTTGCATGAAGAAATTCCCAGCATCTCGCTCGAAGTCGGCCCGATGGAAACCGACGAATATCGTCCGCTCGTCGAGGCGGGCGCGGATGGCCTTGTGGTTTATCAGGAAACTTACGCCCGAAAAATTTACGGCGAAATGCACACCGCCGGGCCGAAACGCAATTTCGATTGGCGACTCGAAACTGCCGAACGCGCTTACGCCGCCGGTTTTCGCCGACTCGGAATCGGCGCGCTCTTTGGCTTGGGCGACTGGCGATTCGAAGCATTGAGTCTCGCCGCGCACGCCGATTATTTGCTGCGCAACTGTTGGAAGGCGCAGCTCACGATTTCACTGCCGCGTTTGCGTCCGTGCGCGGGAGAATTTCAACCGCTGACCACTTTGAACGACCGCGAACTTGTGCAACTCGTCTGCGCCTTTCGCCTGATGTTTCCTGATGTCGGCCTCGTCCTCTCAACGCGCGAACCGGCCACTTTGCGCGACGCGCTTTTCCCGCTCGGCATCACAATGATCAGTGCAGGCAGTCATACCGAACCGGGCGGCTATACCGGCGCTGGCAAAGAGAAAATTCATCAAACCGTGCGCGGAAAAATCGTCGAACTCGCCGCCGGTTCCAGCGAATGGGCGACCACTAACGGTCACGCCACCAATGCCACCGGCCAGTTTGAAATCGCCGATAACCGCTCACCCGAAGCAGTCGCAGAACGAATCCGCCAACTCGGCTACGAACCAGTTTGGAAAGATTGGGACGCGGCGATAATGTAGTCAGAACATGAAGGCGAAGATTTGGAAGTGTATAGTTGCAATAGCATTGGGTGGTTTACTTGTGGGATTGCTGTTTCCTCGGGTGCATGTTTTTGGCGGGCGGGCGAAAGCCGCTTTGGCGAAAGCGGAAGTCAGCAACCTTAACAGCGCTCTGCGCACGTTTTATTCGGAGATTCATCACTATCCCTCCGGAACCAGTGGTGACGTTATGAGAGCGCTTGTCGGCGAAAATCCAAAGCGATTAAAGTTTTTTTCACCAAATCCAAAGCTCGTGAATTCTCGCGGAGAATATATGGATCCTTGGCAGACGCCTTACCAAATAAATATTATTGGCCAGACAAACTACATCATTCGTTCCGCTGGGCCGAACCGCATCTTTGGCGACAAGGACGATTTAACAAATTCCGCCCCTCCGAACGCGGCGCCGCACGAATCCGCCAACTCGGCTACGAACCCGGTTGGAAAGATTGGGACGCGGCGTTGACATGAATTAGGAAACTCATGAATAAATCTCAGATGCGGATACGACCGAATTTCCTGTTAGGATTGTTGGTTCTATTTGTAATTGGGTGTTTGGCGACTATATTTTTCCCTGCTTTGTCCGGGAAACTGAGCGGCAATAGGAGGACGCTGTTTACATGCCGGGCATTTTTAATGGACGCAAAAAATCTTACATCAAAGAACGCAGATTTAGATTTCGGCAAATTGTCCGGAAAAGATAAATACAAGCTTACCCATCGGGCGTGAGACTTCGATTTTTTGGCCAAGACCAACTTTGTTTGGGAAACAAATGCTAACAAAGAAATCGTGATTGTGTGTTCGAGGTCGTTTGACAATGTTCCGCAGCCAAGCCTCTTCAATTTTTATCGACGTAATCGCGCTCATGCCGTCGGTTATTCTGACGGAACCACGGGTTTGATTTCGCTGCAGCAGTTCACAAATTTGAATTTGAACGGCTTTGTTTTACTTTCAAATCTGGCCACCAATTCTGAATTCAACGTTTCCAAATAATGAATGCAGCAGTTACCGCCAACGGCCAGTTAATCGAATCAAAATTACCTTGCACGATTGAAGAATTCCTCC
>JBDSLX010000065.1:0-2797 GCA_039916145.1 Verrucomicrobiota bacterium
AAACGATCTTTCGGATAAGCCAGATCAATCGGCACGTACGCGCCTCCCGCTTTAAGAACGGCGAGAATTCCAACGATCATTTCCAGAGAGCGTTCCAGGCACAGTCCAACAGGAACTTCCGGCGCGATGCCAAAATTTTTCAGATAATGTGCCAGTTGATTGGCGCGCTCATTCAACTCGCGATACGTAAGAGATTTGCCATCGCAAGTCACTGCGAGGGCGTTGGGCGTTTTGATGGCCTGAGCTTCCAAAGCTTGATGAATGCACAAATTGAAATCCATAGTTTTAAAACGCGAATAAAATCCATTCGCCTGCTTAAAAATTTATAGGACTACACCATCTCCAGCCAACGGTACTATAGCTATTTTAAAGTTGCGAAATTCCCCGACGCTTGCGCGGATAGTGTAGCGTTAGTTCTGGAGAGTTTTTGGCAGTGCCCAAAAACGTTCGGAAAGTCGTTGGAGCAAATTTGCGTTGCCTGCTGGCTGATTGGATTTATCCGGTTGGAGAAAGATGGCCTTATAAACCTCTGTGGCGGCAGGATCGCTTCGAAGCCATTGGCTGGGGATAGAGAATGTTTTTAGGAAATTTTGAAGCTCAGAATGAACGAACCAAAATAAGCCAGGATTAATAAGGAAGTTTTTTCCAATGCGATTCCTTCAGTTTTCCACTATCCTTTGTTGAAAAGAATTATGTTGAACGACACCATTGCAAAAATTGAGACGAAACTCCGGAACTCAAATGCGATTAAAGAAGAGCAGCGGTCGGAGATGCTGAATCTTTTATCCACGTTGAAAGCTGAAATTGCGGCGCTCTCTGGCACGCACGACGAACAGGCGCAAAGCATCGCCGGGTTTGCCGAACTTTCCGCTCACGAAGCGACTCGCGAGGAGAAAAATCCGGAATTACTCAAACTCTCTGTCCAAGGGCTTTCGTCGTCCGTGGAAGGGTTTGAAAATTCGCATCCGCAGTTGGTCGGGCTGGTAAATCGCATCTGCACGACTCTATCGAACATGGGCATTTAAAAAGCCGTGGGAATTTCTTCTCCACGGCTTTCAAAGCGACGCAAAGCGCCGCCCAAACACATACGGCCTAGCGGACCGCACGGCGCTTTGGTCTAGAGGCTACTCTGCTTTCACCTCAAGTTTGTTATCCACAGACTTCACGCCAGAGACCGCTTTCGCGCGCGCTTCAAGATCAGCTTTTTCCGCTTCCGTTTTTACGCTTCCCTTCAATGTAACCACACCATCCTTTGTGATGATGGTAACGTTTTTGGCCACAAGGGAAAGATCCGTTGGAGTCTGCTGGGTAACCACAGACTGCCGAATTTCCATTACGATCTTTCGATCTGCGTCGGACGTGCCTTGGTCCTGAGCAGTCAGTTTGCTTTCAACGACTGGTGCAGCTCCAGCAGCTTCGTTAATTTTTTCCTGGGCGTTTACCTCAGCCTTGGCAGCGGCAGCTTGAGCTTCCACCTGTTTCTTTTGCGCGTCGATTTGAGCCTGTTGCGCATCAGCTTGTGCTTCGATTCGTTCTTTTTCGGCTTTTGCCTGTGCGCTGATTTGATCCTGCGCTTGATCGGCAGATTGCTCGATGCCTTTCTTTTCCTGGTTTAACGCCTCTTTTTGTGCGTCCTTGGACTGTTCGATTTGATCTTTTTGAGCATTGGCAGAGTCGCCCATGTCGTTCTGCTTGTTGCAGCCCACCAAAGCCAGTGAAGTCACGGCTAAAAGTGCAATTGTTTTCATTCTTGTTTCCTTTTGTTAATTTTGTTGACCTGTTGCTGAAACAACATCCTGCAAGGAGGCAACCGGTTTCAAGCGGGCGAACGCCTGTTTGTAATATCGGGGGTAGGACTGAGCTGAAGTAGATAGAAAGTTTACTTCGCCATCGCCACTTCAATGGTTTCCTCGCGCGACTGCAACTTGTCTTCGGCAGTTTCAATGGGTGTCGCGGAATTGATCGCGACCAACGGCTGAGGCGTGTGATCGGTCACCTGTTCGTCGGACTTATGAAATTTCACGCTCACGATTTTGCTCACGCCATGCTCTTGCATCGTCACGCCATAGAGAATATCCGCCATGCCGATGGTGCGCTTGTTGTGAGTGATAATGACGAATTGCGAGTGCGCGAGAAAACGTTGCAGCACGCGAACGAAACGGTTGACGTTGGCTTCATCGAGGGGCGCGTCTAATTCGTCGAGGACACAGAACGGGCTGGGCTTCACTTGATAAATCGAGAAGAGCAGGGCAACGGCGGTCATCGTTTGTTCGCCGCCGGACAAAAGAGAAATCGTTTGCAATTGTTTTCCCGGCGGGCGGGCAACGATGTCAATGCCGCTTTCCAAAACGTCGCCTTCGTTGACGAGAATGAGGTCTGCTTTTCCGCCACCGAAAATTTCCGTGAACATCAACCGAAAATTGTCGCGGATCTTATTGAACGTCTCCACGAACATTTCTTTGGTCTGCGTGTTGATGCGATTAATGACTTCGAGCAATTGCGCTTTGGCGTTGGTCAAATCGTCGTGTTGCGTGGTGAGGAAATTGTGGCGCTGTTCGGTTTCTTCGTATTCCTCAATCGCCACGAGATTCACCGGCCCCATTTCTTCGATCCGTTTTTGCAACGCTCCGACTTGTTCGCCGACGGCGTTCCAATCCGTCGCCGCGCCGTGCGCCGCCATTTCTTCTGGAGTGAGCGTGTGAATCTTCGCTGCGCCTTCATCCGCAAAAGTAATCGTGATGCACTCGCTTCGAACGTCGTCCAAGTTCACCTGATATTTCTGCTGAACGCGTTCGCG
>JBDSLX010000066.1:0-7245 GCA_039916145.1 Verrucomicrobiota bacterium
CACAAGTCGGCCAGCGCGTAGCCGGTGATTCCGCAGGCCGCAAAAGCCAGCGCTGCTTCTTCCTTCTCGGAAAGCGGTTTAGGCGAAAAGCGGCTTTGATAAGCAAGCGCGCCGCCCTCGTTTTTCATGCCGAGGCCAAACCGGCGCGAGCGGCGATCACGCATCGCGTCGAGCAACGAATAATGTTTGTTCGGCACAGCCGCTTCTATTCCGTCGTTGAAATTCATAATTTCGTTTTGTTTGCCGGAAAGATCATTCGATGCATCCAACTTCAAACTTGCAACGTAATGATTGAATGGAACGGTTCCTTACGCAACTGGGTTGCATCGGGAATCAGTTCAAAAAACAAAAACATCACAACAAAAAGACAAATTATGAAAAACAATTCAACGAAACGCCGCGGCATCACGCAAAAACTCTTCATTTTAATTACGGGACTGGCTCTTGCCTCCGGTTCGGCTTTGAAGGCCTCCGCCGCCGAGTTACTTGCGGGCATCGCCGAAAACGGGCGTTTGGTTTTATTTTCCAGCGACGCCCCGGAAGATGTCGGCGTGGTGCAAATTCGCGGTTTGCAAAGCGGGGAAAAACTTCTTGGTTTGGACACGCGCCCGGCCACCGGTGAACTTTACGCGCTGGGCAGTTCCAGCCGTCTTTATGTGATCGATATTGCAGGACAAACGGCAACTGCCATCGGCACCAATTCGTTCACGACTGCGTTGAGTGGCACTTCCTTTGGCTTCGATTTCAACCCCACTGTGGATCGCATTCGCATCGTGAGCGACTTGGGTCAAAACCTTCGCGTCAATCCGACCAACGGCGCTGTTGCCGCAATCGATGGAACTCTCACTTACGCCACGAATGATGTTGCCTTCGGTCAAACCCCGGTCATCTCCGGCGCGGCTTATATCAACAACGATACCAATCCTGCAACCGCGACTGTCCTCTACGACATCGACACTGCGCGCGATACGCTGGTGATACAAAATCCGCCGAACACCGGCACGCTCACGACCGTCGGTTCGCTCGGAGTGGACACTTCGTCTGTCGTGGGATTTGATGTCGCCGGCAGCGACGGGACGGCTTACGCGGCGTTGACCCTTGAAGGCGACAAACGCGCCGGACTCTACACCATTAATCTTGCGACGGGCGCAGCCTCGTTTGTCGGGACGATTGGTGGGCCAAAAACGTTGACATCGCTGACGGCTCTCGGCTCGCTTGATTAAGCTAATTGCAATCGGGTATTTCAGCGGGAAGTCGAAATTAAATTTCGGCTTCCCGTTTTTTTGCGCCAAAAATTTTTGGCTGAGTCAAAAATAATTCATGTTAATTTATTTCCGTGCAAGGAACAGCAATTCCACCCAAAGGACGCGGCGCTCCCAGCAATCCCGCCAATCGGTTTGAAGAGATTCATTTCGAACGCGACGCAGAATGGAACCCCGACGAAGACGCCGCGCTGCGCACAATTTTTCTCCGGGACGCTTCGCAAACCGCCATCAATTACAACGACAGTCCCGACATCGGTTTCGAGACGAGCATCAATCCGTATCGCGGCTGCGAGCACGGCTGCATTTATTGCTTTGCCCGGCCCACGCATGAATATCTCGGCTTTTCCTCTGGCCTGGATTTTGAAACCAAAATCATGGTGAAGGAAAATTTACCGGAACTTTTGCACAAAGAATTGTCCGCAAAAAAATGGAAGCCCCAAACCATCGTGATGAGCGGCGTGACGGATTGTTACCAGCCGATTGAACGAAAACTAAAATTGACTCGCCGTTGTTTGGAAGTGTTAACAGAATTCAGAAATCCGGTTGCTATCATCACCAAAAATTTTCTGGTGACGCGTGATGTGGATTTATACGGCGAACTTGCGAAATACGACGCTGCGGTTATCAATGTTTCCGTCACAACTCTCGACGAAAAGTTGACGCCCAAACTTGAGCCGCGCGCGTCTTTGCCAAAGCATCGTCTTGCCGCGATCAAAATTCTCAGCGACGCCGGAGTTCCGGTAAATGTCATGGTTGCGCCTGTGATTCCCGGACTGACCGATCACGAAATGCCTGCGATTATTCAAGCGGCGCGCGAAGCAGGCGCAAAGTCGGTTGGCTATGTTCCGGTGCGATTGCCGTGGTCAGTCAGTTCTTTGTTTGAGCAATGGCTGCAAGTTCATTTTCCAGATCGCAAAGAAAATGTGCTCAACCGAATCCGCTCCATGCGCGGTGGAAAATTGAACGACCCAAATTTTGGTTCTCGCATGAGCGGCCAAGGGATTTTCGCAGAACAAATGGAACAAATTTTCACGGTGGCAAGTCGCAGGGCCGGTTTTGATAAATTGGAACGCCCCACTCTTTCAGCAGCGGCTTTTCGCGTTCCCGACGGGCCGCAGTTGTCGCTGTTTTGATTGAATCGACCGGAAGCCAGTTTGACTTTTGGATATTGCATTTGCCAAAGCCGGGGGCAACTTCTCCGAGGAGCATGAATCAAGAAGCAGGCGACTCAGTACAAAAACCAGATCCTTCGCGACCACCGAGGCGTTCTGGCCCACCACGACGACGCGGAGGACGCGGTCGCCGTCGTCCGGAAGCCCGCGAACCTAAACCAACGGCACCCGGAGCGACTCCTGTATCGAATGAGCAACCAGATTCTGTTCCACCATCCGCACCGCTCAATCGCGAGCCGAATCGCGAGCAGCCAACTCGAGTTTCATCTCCAATACAATCGCGACCAGAACCTCAGCAAAGACGAACCGGTTCGCCCATCGCAGAAGCAACCGCTCAGGTTGAAGATATAATTAAATCGCTGAAAGAATCCTTGCGTGAATTGGAAGAAGTTTTGGAAATTCTCGACGACGCGCAACGACAACAAATCGGTGACGAAAAGGAAATTGAAGCGCTGCGCCGGTCATTGTCCATGTTGCAGCGCGAAAGACAATCCGCGCCGCGAGAAGAATCACGCGGCCGTTTCGAAAATCGTGGTCGCCCGGAAAACCGAAGTCGTTCGGAAGATCCACGTTCCTCTACCAAATCTTCGTCGGCAGCACCCGACGAACCCACAGAATAATTTGTCGGTGATGGAACCCGCAGATCAATCGGTCAGAATTGATAAATGGCTTTGGGCAGTGCGGCTCTACAAATCCCGCAGCATCGCTGCTGATGCCTGCGCGACCGGCAAAGTTCAAGTGAACGGACAACCGGCCAAACCTTCGCGCTCGATAAGAACTGGTGACTTAGTCACCGCTCTTGCAGGTGAAATTCTCCGAACTGTGAAAGTAATTTCTACACTGGAAAAACGTGTCGGCGCAAAACTCGTCGGACAATATTTTGAAGACCTCACGCCCGCTTCGGAATTTGCAAAACCAAAAGAGAAAAATTTTCAGCCGTTTGTATTTCGCCCAAAAGGAAAAGGTCGCCCGACGAAAAAAGATCGCCGAAGCATCGAAGATTTTCTTCAATAGTTTCTAAATGAGAGCAGTCATCCAACGAGTTTCAGAAGCGAGCGTGACAATTGACGGCTCCATTAAAGGCTCAATCCAATCTGGACTTTTAATTTTGCTGGCCGTTGAAGAAAGCGATGGCGCGGAAGACATCGAATGGTTAAGCGGAAAAATAGTGCGTCTGCGAATTTTCAACGACGAATCCGGCGTGATGAATCGTTCGGTTCAGGAAATGGGCGGAGAAATTCTGCTTGTCAGCCAATTCACATTATTTGCCAGCACCAAAAAAGGAAACCGTCCTTCCTACATCCGCTCCGCGCGTCCAGAAATTGCGATTCCGATTTACGAAAATTTTATCGCGAAGCTCACTGCGGATTTCGGCAAGCCAATTCAAACTGGAGAATTTGGTGCGAACATGACAGTAATCCTAACAAATGACGGACCAGTGACCATTCTCCTGGATTCTAAAAATCGCGAGTGATCAAAGGACGCTGCGGCGATTGCCGATCAGTTGCAAAAATTCTGCGCGAGTTCGCGCATCGTCACGAAAATGGCCGAGCATGGCTGAGGTAATCGCATAAGAATTCTGTTTTTCCACCCCGCGCATCATCATGCACAAATGCTGCGCTTCGATGACCACACCGACGCCGTCGGCTTTGACCAAATCCTGAATGGTCTTTGCAATTTCGTGGGTCATCCGCTCCTGCACCTGAAGCCTGCGCGCAAACACATCGACCAGACGCGGTAATTTAGAAAGGCCAATTACCTTTCCCGTGGGCAAATAAGCGATATGACATTTGCCGAAAAATGGAAGCATGTGATGTTCGCAAAGGCTGTAAAAATCAATGTCTTTGACGATAACCATCTCGTCGGATTCCACGTCGAACAAAGCGTCGTTTAACACCTTTTTCGGATCGCTCTTGTAACCTCGCGTTAGAAATTCAAGCGCCTCGGCCACACGAGTCGGCGTGCGCTTCAGTCCATCGCGTTTTGGATCCTCTCCGAGCAACGCAATTTGTCGTTCAACGAGTCGGGCCAATTCTTCCGTCTGCTTTTTCATCGGGAAAAAGATGACGCATCGCCCAGTGTCCGTCCAGTCTTTCGGCTCGACAACAGAACTCGCCTTGAAATCATTGAAACATGACCAAGCAATTTACTTTTCTGTTCGCACTTTTTTTCATGTTCGCATTTTCCGAATCCGCTTTTGCGGAAAAGAAAAAGACAGGCTGGACACCTCTGTACAACGGAAAGAATTTTTCCGGCTGGTACATCATCAGCGGCTCAAGCAAAAAAAATGAAGACCCGAATCATTTGTTCCAGATTCACGACGGGATGGTTCACATGTATAAAGATGCCGAGGACAAAAGCAAACAGCCGCATGGATACATCGTCACGGAAAAAGAATATTCCAATTATCATTTACGTTTCCAATATAAGTGGGGGACGAAAAAATTTGGCGGGAAGGTGGATGCGAAGCGCGACTGCGGATTGCTTTATCATGTGATTGGCAAAGATGGTGTCTGGCCGAAAAGCGTCGAATGCCAAATTCAGGAAGGAGATACGGGCGATATTTTCACGGTTTATACGCGAGTCACCACGACGGTGGATCCGAAGAGCACAAATGTGATTGCAGAAGTTTCGACCAATGCCGCTGGAGTGATGACAACAAATGAAATGACGCGGCCTGTTTTTAAAGATGCATCCGAGGGCGGCGTTCCAATGGTGCAAGGCATTTCCGGCGGCATCCGTCGCGTGGTAAGAAATCCTGAAAATGAAAAAAAAGGTTGGAACACCGTTGAGGTCATTGTGCGCGGCGACAGCTCAACTCACATCGTGAATGGAAAAGTGAACAACAAAATTCTGCACCTCGAACACATGGTGGACAATCAGTGGGTTCCGCTCACTAAAGGGAAAATTCTTCTGCAACAGGAAGGGGCGGAAGTTTTCTATCGCAACATCGAAATTAAAATGTTGGATGATGTGAAAGAATGAGCGACGGCTCCGACGGCGGTGAACCAATCGAGCTTCCCATTGACGGGATTCTTGATTTGCACACGTTCAAGCCGCGCGAAATCGGCGGGTTGATTCCAGATTATTTGGCGGCTTGCCAGGAACGCGGGATTCTTCAAGTGCGAATTATTCACGGCAAAGGCATTGGGAATTTGCGACGGAGCGTTCACGCCATTCTTGCCCAACATCCCGAAGTGATTTCTTTTTCGCAGGCCAATCCGATGTTCGGCGGCTGGGGCGCAACGGTTGTTTCATTGAAACCGAAAAGCTAATCAGCGCGACTGAATCAAAACGCGAAAGGCGCGTCCGAGATGCTCGGGATGCGTCAAAGTTTGAAATTGTTTGCGACGGGTCGCATCCCATTCACCAAATTTTTGCCAGATTCGTTCAGCAATTTCGGTCAAAAATTTTGGCTGAGAAATAAGCGCGTTGGTTTTCAATCCAGCGCTTTCGCCCGCTTCTTGCAGTGCGCTGAAATTCACGTGCGCAGTGATGTCTTGTTCTCCCGGCCGCGCGAGCAAATCCGAAGTTGCATGATGGCGATAAAATGCGCGCAAAGTCCCGCCGCTCCGCACTGGTGTCAAAAACTCTTCGGCGAGCAATCCGTAATCAATCGCGAGCAATTTGCCTGAATACAAAACCGAGGCTGCTTCCGTCCACCAGCGAACCGCAGCCGGACAAACTTCCGTCGTGAATGCGTCCGGCAAAACATCCATCAATTCCGGAGCGAGTTCTGGAAAGACAATCTCCGAAACCTGATTTTCTAAAAGGGGTTTCCAAACAAAACTCTTTCCATTCCAATCGACGCCCCACTCAAACCATGTTTTTGTTTTGGCATCCCAGCCCAGGCGATGCACCGGCATGGCGTCAAACAATTCGTTGGAAAAAATAATGGTGAAACGCGGAACGGGGAACGCGGAACGGGGAAAATCAGACCAGCCATGGAACCATGAAAGTTTTTCGGAAAATTCAGCGAGGGTTTTTCGCTGCCAATCGCGATGGCGCGAGGAGGGTTCGAGAATGCAGTAGTCCATTTGCTCAAAAATTTCCGGCTTAAATTTTTTCACCCAATGCAAAATATCCGCCGCCAATTGTCCATCGTGCGCGCCAGCCTCGATGATTTGCAGGTTTTGAATTCCGCGTTCCTCGAACCATTCGGCAAATTGAAAGGCCAGTAATTCGCCGAACAAGCTTCCGACACTGACACTGGTGAAAAAATCTCCTCCTCGTCCAATTTGGCGCTGCTGCTCGTAGTAACCTTCGCCCGGTGAGTAAAGGGCAACTTTCATGACTCTCGCGAAGGAAATCGCCCCGTTTCGCTCAATTTCCATTCTCAATTTTGCAACCAGCGCGTTCATTGACTTGCAGTATTGAGAGTCTTTGGTAATAAAGCTGCTACCTTTTCGCAGAATTCGTATGGCAAAAATTGACGCATTTTTTAATTTGATGTTCGAACAAAAGGCTTCGGACTTACATCTTTCCTCAGGAAACCCCCCGATTTTGCGCATTAACGGCGAAATGCAACGGGTTGATTATCCGCCGCTTGAGAGCGACGTGCTTAAAAGCATGCTCTACGAAATCACGCCGGAGTATAAAATCAAAATTTTTGAAGAAACGGGCGATGTCGATTTTGGCTACGAAATTCCCAACGTGTCCCGTTTTCGTGCGAATTTTTTCAACCAGAAATACGGGATGGCGGCGGTGTTCCGGCAAATTCCGTCCAAAGTTTTGTCGTTTGAAGACTTTGAAAAGTTCGATGCGCCACTACCCGCCGTGTTGAAAAAGTTTTGCATGTTGCACAAAGG
>JBDSLX010000067.1:0-6766 GCA_039916145.1 Verrucomicrobiota bacterium
AACCATTTGGAATGTTTATGTTCCCACGCGCCGCCGACAATTGTTTTGAACCATTGTGGATCCGTGCCGCAAACTGCATCGTGAATGACGACCAGCCCGCCGCCGCGTTTCAAAAATCTTTCCAGACTCGCGCGTTCCTCATTGGAAACGGATCCTGCTTGCGCCGCGTAGAGCAAAAGCACGTCGCTGTTTTCCAATTGCTCTTCGCTTGGAAACTTCATTGCGCCATCGGCTTTCGCGCCGCGTTCGCTTAACAGAATTGTCCATTCGGAAAGAAAACGAGGATGATCGTGTTGACCCGGCCCGTGAGTTTTTACCCCAGCGCGAATGAAGACGCGCAATGGTTTCTGCGATTGCGCAAAAGCTGGAGAGATGGAAATGATGAGAGCAAAAAAGATAATGAATTTTCGGATCATAATTTGCCTCGCCAGAATATCGGCGTGAAAATTGGGGGCAAGAGTTGTTTGATCTGGATTGATCTTCCCGTTAAGCGCGCGGTATCACTGCTGAGACCTTACCGTGCGAACACTGCTATCTATAAAAAGCACGTTTCGATACGCTGGAGATTGGGGACTGTGAGCGGGAAAAGCGGGAATCCAACCCGTATAACTTCCCCCCGAAGTTTCCGGCACTTTCTGATCAGCATCTCGCATCGCGATGGCGTCGCTTGGCTTCCTGATTTTGGTCACCTTAGAGGGCGGCATCAAGTTATACGCACCCATAGTAATTGACCCTTCGGCCGGAACATTGTAATCGGGACGGCCAAACGCAAATCGAATATCTCCTCCCGGAACTACAGAAGGAACGGGCGCGGCACCGTGCTGATTTGTAACCCACTCAACTCCAACATAGCTGATGTTCGTTACAAAAGCGGTTCCACCCGCAGGAGGAGGGACTTTCCACAACAGTTGGGAAGCAGGACAAATAGTCGCGCGAATGACTTGAGGCGTCGCCGAAGGCGCTCGCCCGCCGAGATAAGCGTAAAGGTACCAGACCATTCGACCGTAATCTCCATAAGGCCGTGTGTAGGCATTGTCATAGGTGGAATACACTCCCAACCAGGATGGGCCGGGAAGAAAATCCTTGTTGTCAGCCGTATACATGCTGATTGCATACGCGAACTCCTTCAAGTTGCTCATGCATTTAGCTTTGTGCGCTTTCTGTTTCGCTTTCGCCAACGCCGGCAACAGCAGCCCGGCTAAAATCGCAATGATCGCAATCACCACGAGCAATTCGATCAAGGTAAATGCCAAAATCGGCCGAGAATTTTTATTGTGGCGCAGTCCCATATGGTAAATTGGATGCAGCAAAGTGCCATCTTCTCGAGAGGATTCAAGCAAAACCATCCCCAACTCAACGCCGGGACGCACTCTGAAAATCCAGTTCTGAAATGACTGCTGGTTCCGGGCCTAAAATAATCCCGTGGCGGGTCCTCTGATTCCACGAAGCTCTTACCGCCCCACCATGTCTTCCATCAGCGCCAGCGCGGTGGCTTCGGCGATGTCTTGCACATCGTAATTGCGAGCGATGTGTCCGGCGTAACGGTCTTTGCCCAACACATCTCGCGACGAAGCCTGACCGAGAATTTTGGAATCTTCCAAGCTGATCGCCGTCGCCTGGATGTCCGGCACGGTGTAACTCTTGCCGCCGGAAACGTCGCTCACAGAAATGTTGCGCGAGGAAATCAAAACTTCGATGACGACATCCGCAATTTTCAAAAGGGCGAGGCGATCTTTGCGCGCGGTTTCGCCTTCGGTATTGGCCGTGAATGACCGCAGCGGTTTGTCGCCCATGAGTTGCGTCGCGACACTTTGGTCGGCCAGAGAAGCCCCGGCGGCGCGTAGCGGTCGGCCAAAAAGCCGCTCGACATCGCGCACGGTTTGGCGGTCGGCCAATTTGTTGTCGCGTTCCTGCAAGCGATAACGATTCTCGTTGGAAACACGTTCGCTGCTGCTGGAGCCGTTGCTGAGATTATCCACGTCCGAACCGTTGACCGTCACATTGCCGCCCGCGTTGATGTTGACGGAATTGGAGCCGCGCCCGTTTGCGTCCACCGTGCTGTCCACTTTGCGGCGGGTGCTTTCAGTTTTTTCCGTGCGCGCGACCAGTTTCAGACCGGACTTTTCATCGACCAATTCGCGGTTGACGTAAAGCAACAGGCGCGGCTGGCCAAGTTTGCCGTAAGCCTCTTTAAATTTGTCGATTACACTTTGGGCTTGGTCAGGCGCAACTAAAAGTGGCTGACCGGGCAACGGCTTTTGGTCATAAACAAAAGTTTCGATTGAAGTTGGCTGTTGCAATGGCTCCGTGACCCGCGACCGGGAAACGGGCACAGGCACGGGTTCATAAATCTCGCGGACTTGGGGTTGCGGCGAAGAAGCGCACCCAGCGGCGGCGAGCAGGCTGAACAAAATTAGATTTTTCATATTTATTTTAGACGTGATTGGCAGCGGCGGATTCATCAACGGGTCTGGCGAATACGAATGGTGTAGCGCCGCGCTTTGTCGTTCATGGAAATAAATTTCACCGATTCCTGAGAATTTTCCGTCAGAATTAAGGTTCGCCACGGCGTTTCGTCGCCGGTGGAGAAGCCCTGCTCATCTTTGAACACGCAACCGATCTGGACATGAATGCGGCGATTGTCGCGATTGCGAATGTTGGCGATGACTTCCAGACGGCCATCGGCATTGATGCGTTCCTGAATTCCAGAACTGGTGACGGAATTTCGCACGCCTCTGTCCATGAGGACAAGACGTCCGCTGTTTTCCAAATCGTAAACGGTGGCGTTGCGCGGTTCGTAAGCGCCGCCCGCGTGGCCGGTTTCCACGCTGCGGTGAACCCCTTGTGCGCGCTCGTGAAATTCCATGCAGCCCGCGAAGGCCAAACTGAAAGCGCCGATAATTGCCAAAGAGATTTTGTTTTTCATAATCATGAGTTGGTCGATTTGTCGCTGACGTAAATCACGTTGTCACGTGAACCGGGCGGAATATTGATGGTCACGGTCTTGGTGAGATTCGGGAGCGCGCGGCCTTGCGCATCATTGAATTCCACTTTGGCGATATGCTGGCCGGGTGGAAGTGAAATGGCGGCGAAGCTCAAATATTGCGGGAGATTGTCCCATGTTCGAGTGTCGGCAGCGGGCACCGTCGCGGCCGAAAAGATTTTGCTGGCCACTCCGGCGAGCGCGAGACCAAGACCGATTTCGTCGGCGTTGCTGTGTCGGCCTTGCTGACTGCTGCCGAGAACCGCACCGCTAATAATGGCCGCATCGCCCGCCGCGCTGGTGGCTGATTTGAAAACCGCTTTATTGGCGAGGATGTGATCCATGACGCGTCCGCCGCGCGTGGTCGCTTGAAAATAAAGATCATCATTGGGGACGGAGCGAATGGTTTGGCCGCCGACTTTGATGGTGGCGCTGTGAGCCAGGGAAGTGCGCTCGCGAAAGCGGAGTTGCTCACCGTATTGGCCGGAGGAGTATTTCAAAGGGCTGGAGCCGTAATCGAGGAAAAACAAAACGTTCGATTTGGTGTCGTAGGCGGGAAGGGAAAAAGATTTGCTCGCAGTTTGCGCGCGTTTGAAAGCATCGGAACCATCGCTGGCAAGTTTCGTGGAGGCAAGGCCGTCGAGATAATCCAACAAAACATAATCGCTTGAGTATTGTTTATTTTCAGTGTCGCTGTCTTGAAATTGTCCGCTACGAAAACAGGCCCGCGCATTGTCGGGTTCGCCGTCCATCCAATAGAGAATCCCGCGATAATAATAAGCCATGACGCGTTCATACGGTTCGCCGATGAAAGTTTTTTTATCTTCGCCTGAGAAAAAACGGCGCGCGCGTTTTGCATCTTTGTCGCCGACATTAATTCCACCAATGGAAAGTATCGCATCATCCAGCAGACGTTTGGCTTCATCAAGTTGCCCGCGCCGCAATGCGGTCAGCGCGTCGCGATATTCCCAGAGAACTTTGTCGCGGGCGGGCGTGCTGTTGATGACGGAACTTCCGCTGAAGGATTTCGCGGAATCAGACTGCGGGGTGGAGCAACCGGCCAAGACCAGCAAAGACACTCCCACCGCCCAAATCGGAAAACTTAATTTCATGCGAACGAAAACAGATTCCTAACGATACGCGGCGTCCTCCAAACCTTGCTTCTTAATTTCCGCAGAGTCCTCCCATATGATGTCGCTCGTGCGCGCGTCGATGAGTTGAAAAGAATAGAGCACGTAATCGCTGGTGCCTCGAGAAGTGCGCGTCGTCATCCCCTCCAGTTTGCCGGTGAGAAAAAAGTCCGCGCCTTTGAACTCGACCGCATTCGGATCGCTGTTACTCGTGACGGCGCCGGACTGTTTTAAATCGCGCTCGTGTTCCAACACCTTCATTTGTTCACGAGCCAGAAAACGAACTTTATTGCGCGCCTTGGTATTTAATTCTGTGCGAATGCGCGTCAGAAAAATATTTTTGTTAATGGGAAAACGAGTATCGTTAACGACGGGTTCGAGAACGACGCGCGGAATTCCCTGCGCATTGGCAATCTCCGGCGTGCTCAAAATACTGCGCGCCATTTTGTCGGTGACGGCGACGAGGTCTTGCGACTCCACTCCGGTTCCGGCGACGAAACCCCGCTCATCCGGGCGCATTTCAGTGACGCGAACGCCCGAAGGATTTCGAACACCCGATGTTGCGCAGCCCGCGAAAAGAGCGGTGACAGCGAGAAATGAAAAGGGCAGGAAAAGATTTTTGTGTTTCATATTTTGTGACAATGGAAACTTGAGGGGTCTGAATTTCAACGACCGAACATGGCGTTGGCACCACTCATCGGTGTGCTCGGCCCGGTGTTGTAGTAGTTATTGATAATCGTAACAGGAGCAGCGGCAGCTTGAGGAGCAGGCGCTTGTTGGACAATCGGCGCGACATATACAGGCTGCGAATAAACCGGATGGTAGTAATCGTAATCATAACCGTAACTGAAACGGGGCGCATAATAACTGTGCCGATAATTTCCGCCGCCATAATGATGGTGACGCGGATAATGCGACGATGAAAAACCGACGCTCACATATCCACGGCTTGGTGAAGAATAGTAGCCAGAGGAATAATAACCATTGCGCTCACGGCGATCATTGACAAGCGAGCCAGCAAGCAACCCGACTCCTGCCCCGATTGCCGCGCCTTCTCCGCCATGACGTCCGTTGTTATGGCCAATCACACCGCCAGCAATTGCGCCCAGAGCCGCGCCAGTAACTGATTCCGGACTAAAAAGTTCCGCCTGCGCAGGAACAACTGCCGCCGCCACAAAAATTGATAAAAACAATCGCTTCATAATAATTCAGACGTTTCGCTATCTCTGTTATTCGATGGTCGAGCCTACCATCTTTCGCCTCAGCCGTAAACTGCTGCTTCCAATTTGCCAAATCTTATGCAATTTGTGCAGCCGTTTTAATGCTCGCAAAACGTGTCATCCCTTGTCTCGACGTTCACGACGGCAAAGTCACTCGCGGCGTCCAATTCGGCAAAGCTGAGGCGGGCGAACTGCGCAACGTTGGCGATCCCGTCGAACTCGCGTTGCGCTACAACGAACAAGGCGCGGACGAAATGGTTTTCTTCGACATCACCGCCAGTGCGCATGGCCGCGCCACCATGGTCAACGTGATCGAGCGAACGGCCGATGAATGTTTCATGCCGCTCACCGTCGGCGGAGGAATTCGCACCGTCGAAGATATGTACGCGATGCTCAAAGCGGGCGCCGACAAAATCAGCATCAATTCCAGTGCGCTTGCCACGCCGGACTTGATTCGGCAAGGCGCGGAAAAATTCGGCAGCCAATGCATCGTCGTTTCCATTGATGCAAAAAAAGTTGCGCCAGAAAAATGGGAAGTCTTCTCTCACGGCGGGCGCAAATCAACCGGCCTCGACGCCATCGAATGGGCGAAACGCGCCGTCGCACTCGGCGCAGGCGAAATTGTTTTGAACAGCATTGACGCCGACGGCACGAAAGCCGGTTTTGATTTAATCGTGACTCGCCGAGTCAGCGAATCCGTCGGCGTTCCCGTCGTCGCGAGCGGTGGCGCAGGAACGCTCGAACACATGGCCGCAGTTTTGTTGGAAGGAAAAGCCGACGCCGTTTTAGCCGCGAGCATTTTTCATTTCGGAACTTACACAGTTGGTGACGTGAAGAAGTTTTTGGCCGAAAAGAATATTCCGGTAAGGTTGTGAAACTTTCCATTGGAAAATCGAAGATTTCTCTTTTGCTCATGCTTCTTGTTGCAATTTACCTTTCAATTGCCAGCCTGCGATTGTCGAAAATGTGTGACTTTTGGGATTACTATAACTACCCGCGTCTTAAATATGGTTCCCAAATTACTTTCGCAGAACTTTTCCGATACAGCATGTGGTGGGAGCGATCACCAAGTTATTCATGGAGCAGTTGCGTCGGCGAACTTCGTTCCGTCAACGGAGCTATTCAGCAGTGGGCTTTGGAAAACAACAAAGACCCTGAGGACAAACCAACCTGGAAAGATCTGAAACCTTATTTTGGATATGCCGATATAAATCACCCGCAACCCTGTTGTCCGAACGGTGGACGATACATTCTTGGTAGCGTAAATGAGGGAGCGAGATGCACGGCGGTTGGACACGCCACTTCACGGTAAAAGGACTGGTCTTGCGTTCGAATATTCTTCCTTAAACATGAATAAAACATTTAATTAACTGCCATGATTAATTTGGAAGACATTCGTTCGCTCACCGATTTTCAACGAAACACCAAGTCGC
>JBDSLX010000068.1:0-10857 GCA_039916145.1 Verrucomicrobiota bacterium
TCGGCGACAAAACATTTCTGGTCGAGCCAGAATTGATACCATTTTTCTTCGACGGCTTGCGGCTCGTAGGCTTTTGGAATCTCGGACATATTTTTAAAAATCAGCGACGGATTGAACACGGCTCGAAGGTGGAAAGCGAAGATAAAATTCGCCGTGTCGCCCGGTCGAAGCGTCCCTATGGGCAGCGATTAAACTAAGGGCCCGGCAGTCACCGCATCAACTTCCATTGCCTCCGTGAAATATACGGGTCGAGCCGCGCCAAAATAAAATACGCCCAGCGCCCTTTCATTCTCTCCCAGACATTTCGTTCTTTGCGCCAGCTTTCCAATTCGATCTTTCGGCAGTGCGGCAAATCTTTTGCAAAAATTTCGCGCGCTTCGTCCACCAGTTCGGACTGCTGCAACCGCACGAGCAATTCGTAATTCAAATGCAAACTGCGCGTGTCGAGATTGGCAGACCCGGCGTAAACCACGTCGTCGATGACAAACATTTTCGCGTGCAAAATCTGCGGCTGATATTCATAGACCTCGATGCCTGCCCGCAACATGCGCCGATACAAACTCCGCGCCGCCATCATCGACAGCGCGACGTCAGATTTACCCGGCAAAATTAATTGCACCTTGCCGCCATGCCTCACAATGCGACGCAATTCGCGACGGATTCTCCATGTCGGCAGAAAATAGGCGCAAATGATTTGCACTTTCCGGGCGCGTTTTAAATCGTGATACAACACGCGTTTCAGGGGATTTATTTTTCGCCCCGGCGCGCTCAATAAAAGTTCTGCGTCGGAGATTTTTACCAATTTGTCCTGACGCGACTTTCGCAGACGCGCGAATAATTTATGTTTGCGTTCCGCCAACGCAAACATTTGGTCGAACGCCGCGCCGAGATGTTTCGCCAGCGGGCCGCAAATTTTTAAACCGAGATCGCGCCACCCTTTAGTCAAGCCGTCGCCTTCGTATTCTTTGGCAATGTTGAATCCACCGACGAACGCCGTCGTTTCGTCACAAACTAAAATCTTGCGATGATCGCGCAGGCCAAAGTGATGGAGAGTCAATCGATTGAACCAACGAAATTCCCCGCCGCTTGCCAGAAAATTATTCCAAAAATCATCGGCGAGAGTGACCGAACCGCCCGCATCCACCAAAACCTGGACGCGCACTCCGCGCTGACGAGCTTTGACAAGCGCATCGCGAAATTTTTCTCCAACCGGGTCGGCGCTGAAAATATACATCTCCAGCTGCACGGAAATTTTCGCCGTGCCAATCGCGTCGAGCATTTCCGCTAAAGCCTGGTCGCCGGTGCGCATCCAGCGGAAAGAAGATTTATCGGCTTTGTCCATGCGGGGCGCAGTTTAGAAATTGCGCATCCGAATGCCAGCCCCGTTTGGAGTTCCGCCTTCAGGCGGTCCGACGAAATTGTTAGAAATGCTGACCGCCTAAAGGCGGAACTCCAAACCCACGAATCACAAAACGCGATTTAATTTCAAATTATTTCCCGATTCAGGCATCTATACCTTTATGAAACATGGGGTTCGCATCGCTGTTTTAATTTGTTGCGTGTTTTCCACGCCGCTTTTCGCTGCACAAACCAAAGTGCAACTGGTCTTGTCTGTCGAGTCAGCCAAGCCGGGCGAATCTATTCTGGCTGGTGTGCAAATGAAAATGCCGCCGGGCTGGCACACGTATTGGAAAAATCCCGGCGACTCCGGTTCCGCCACGGAAATCGAGTGGACATTGCCCGAAGGAATTTCTGCCGGTGAAATTCAATGGCCGCTCCCGCGCAAAGATGTTATTGCCGCGGGAGATTCTAAATTCATCACTTACGTTTTTGATGACGAAATTGTCTTGCTCATTCCGTTAAAAATAGGCTCCAACATTTCGCCCGGTGAAAAAAACATCAGCGCGAAAGTATCGTGGCAGGAATGCGAAACTATTTGCGTTTTGGGCAACGCGAATGTGAGCGCAAATTTGAACATCGGGACTGATTCCAAACCCTCGGCGAATCTGAATTTAATTCAGGAAGCACAAAGAAAATTGCCGCAAACCAATTTGAATTTTTCGCTCACTTCCTCGCTGGAGAAACTTGATGCCGATTCCGCTTCGCTACTCCTTCAACTCTCCAAGGTCACCAACAACACCTGGGATTTTTTCCCTGACAAATTAGACGCAGTTGAAATCGACGGCGGAACCGACGCAATTTCCTCTGACACGGGATTGATCCTGCGCAAACAGATAAAAAAAATCGGCTCGGACTGGCCGAAGGAGATTTCCGGCGTTCTGGTTCAGTTGCAAAATGAGAAACCCGTGGCCGGTTACGAAGTTTTATTGAAACCGTCCTTTTCGAGCGCGGGCCGTTCCGCCGAAACCGCCGGAGAAAAAAAATCTCTTTGGCTTATGCTGCTCTCCGCTTTTCTCGGCGGATTGATTTTAAACATCATGCCGTGCGTCCTGCCAGTCATTGCGCTTAAAGTTCTGAGCTTCGTCAATCAAACCAAAGAAGCTCCAGCGCGCGGGAAAATGCTCGGACTGATTTACGGCGTTGGAGTTCTGGTTTCATTTTTAGTCTTGGCCGGACTCGCCATCGGCGTTCAAAAAGCAGGAGGGCTGGCGACTTGGGGAATGCTTTTGCAAAACCAGATTTTTCGTGTCGTTCTCACGGTTCTGATTACGCTCGTCGCGCTGAATCTTTTTGGACTTTTTGAAATTACTTTGAGCGGCAGCGTGATGGGGGCCGCGGGAAATTTGAGCGCGAAAGAAGGATTTTCCGGCGCATTTTTCAACGGAGTTTTGGCAACCATTCTCGCGACGCCTTGCACCGCGCCGTTTCTTGCTGGCGCCATCGGCTTTGCCTTCACGCAACCACCAGCGATCATTGTCTTAATGTTTCTCGCCGCCGGTCTGGGACTCGCCGCGCCGTTCGTGATTTTGTGCTGGAACCCAAACTGGTTGAAAGTTTTGCCTCGACCGGGCGCGTGGATGGAAAAATTTAAAATCGCCATGGGCTTTCCAATGCTCGCCACAGCGGTTTGGATTTTCTGGTTCACCGCGCCGCGTTTCGGAAAAACCGGTGTTCTTTGGCTCGGATTATTTCTCGTGATTCTTTCCGCCGCTGCGTGGGTCTGGGGCGAATTCGTTCAGCGCGGTCGCAAACGAAAAGGTCTGTCAATTGCCATCGCCATTTTGCTTCTCGCTGGTGGTTACGTTTTCGCGCTGGAAAGAAAATTAAACTGGCGCGCACCAACTACCCTTTCTGCCGGCGGGACTTCCTTGAAGGAAAGTCCCGATGGAATTGATTGGCAGCTGTGGACTCCAGAAGCCGTCGCCGAAGCCCGCGCCCAAGGTCATCCGGTTATGGTCGATTTCACTGCGGACAATTGCCTGAATTGTCAGGTGAACAAAGCGTCCAGTCTGGAAATTCCCGCAACGCGCGCGAAGTTAAAAGAGACCGCCACAGTTTCATTTCTCGGTGATTTCACCGACCAAGACCCGCGCATCGCCACCGAATTACGCCGCTACCAACGCGCCGGAGTTCCGCTTGTTTTGGTTTATCCGCGAGATCCGAACGCGTCCGTAATTGTCCTGCCGCCAATTTTGACACCGGGAATTGTTTCCGATGCGCTGGACAAAGCAGCGAAGTAAAACTGGACGCGTCCAACAAATCCGTTAAAACATTCGCGCAAACATATGGTATCTAAAAAACAAAAACCGTTGGTCGGAATTATCATGGGCAGCCAGTCAGATTGGGAAACGATGCAACATGCCGCTAAACAGCTTGAGGATTTGAACGTGCCGCACGAGGTGCAAGTCATCTCCGCGCATCGCACGCCGGATTTACTTTTTACCTATGCCTCGAGCGCGGTATCGCGCGGGCTGGAAATTATCATCGCCGCTGCGGGTGGCGCAGCGCATCTGGCCGGAGTCACCGCCGCGAAAACTCCTTTGCCCGTTCTCGGCGTGCCGATTGAATCGAAGTCGCTGCACGGAATGGATTCGCTGCTCTCGATGGTGCAAATGCCGGGAGGAGTTCCTGTTGGCACTTTGGCGATTGGCAAACCCGGAGCCATCAATGCCGCGTTGCTCGCCGTGGCAATTCTCGGAAATAAATATCCCCCACATCGAGCGTCTTACGTCAAATTCAGGAAAAATCAGACCGAGCGCGGCGCGGCCAATCGCGAGATCAAGAAATAGTTGCGGCATCGCGAACGTTTTCACTTTCGGAGAAACGAAAACAAAACGCGCCAGCAGAAGCGATGAATTGATTTTCGCGCAGGTTCAAGCTTGCGTCGCGGTTCCTATCCATCTTTTCGCGAACTGCATTTTGCGGCGATGCCTTCCTCTTCCTTGCATGTAACGCGTTGGCGGAAAAACGACCGCCCAAGCCCACAAAAAAGCACCCAATAAATTCGCATGGAATCGAGCACGGGCCGAAAGTGAGAAAGTCGGTTTTGATCAAAGTAGATGGTTTGGATCGCAATCGTGCTGATGTTCAGGCGAAGTTCTAACGCCAGCAGCAGAATCCGAAGTTCGGTTTCGTAGCGTTGCGGTTTGATTGAACGAACAATTTCGTTAACAAACGCGCGATCCATTCCGCGCAAGCCGGATTGCGTGTCGCTTGGACTCGTCGGATAAAATCGTTTTAAAATCGTGCTGGTCAGTGAATTTCCCAATCGGCTTCGCAAAGGTCCTGCGGCGAATTCAAGTCGTTCGCCGATGAGGAGTCCAGGTCGATGGTCTGCCCAAGCCGCGACCATCCGATCGATGTCCTCGGGATTGTGTTGTCCGTCCGCATCGATAGTGATGAGTAGATCAAACGGAATTTTATTTAAGGCGAGACGAAAACCTTGCAGGAGCGCGACCCCTTTTCCCCGGTTATCTGGATAAGAAATAACTCGGAGGCGTTCTCCGCTTTCTGCGGCCACGGCGTCCAGCACAGCTTTCGTCCCGTCAGTGGAACCATCGTTGACAGCAATGATGTCATCGACGCGTTCAGCGACGCGTCGCAAAACCTCGCCGCAGCTTGTCGCAACGTTGTAACACGGAAACACGCAACAAATACGCGGGGCGGAAATTTCCGAAACGACGGAGGATGAAAACGTCTCGTTACTGGCGCGCAAAGGAATTTCGCGCCAACCAGCTTCATCGTAGAAATGCCATCGATTTTCTAATTTCACGAATATTTTTTGCACTGAGGAAAATACGGAAAGCGGAATGAGAAGCTCCAGTTTTCCGCGAGATTTTCGAAAAGCGGCTTGCGCGACAATCGAGCCGGAAACGGAATCGACGATGTTGATCACCGCACTTCTGGCGGGCAAAACAATGGAACGCTGCACGCGATCTCCGCAGGAGTCACTGCCGATCACATGAAGAATGCGTTTGCCAAAAATTCCCGCTGGCAATGAACTACGTGCCAGTTCCAGTCGCAGATTTTTTCCGACGATCAGAGCGGATTTAACCGGGTGGTTTTCATCTTGTTCTTTGGGTTGCGGGCGAATGGCGAAATGTTCCGTTTCCTTTGCAAAGGCGAGGAATCGCCGCTGGCTTAATTTCATCTGCGTGGCGTGACACAAAATCGCCTGCCGCTTTCTTTCCTGTTCGGCGCAAGAAAGCCGAAGCTCAACTTCTGCCTGAGGCAAAGTAATTTTTTGATTTTGGTGAATGAAGAAATTGAGTTCGGTGAATTGCTGCTGTTCGGCATTTAACCGGTCGAAAGCCAATCGCAAGATTACCGCAAAAGAGTTGTGATCGCGATGAAGGTCCGCCAACGCTGGAGTGATCAGCAATTTCGGTTTAAATTCGGCAATTTCCTTGGCAATCCGTCCGACTAAAGTTTGGTCTCCCGCGAGCAGCAAGTCGGTGACACCTTGATCGGGAATGGTCAGAAAGAGCGCGCAGTCCGCCGGAAGGCCGAGACACGCCAGCGCAGAAATGGCTTCCTGTCGGCGGCGTTCGCCCCAACGCGCTCGCTCCACGGCGGCGATGCGCCAGCGGCGTTCGATTGCGCGCTGCGCCCAGGGATTGTTATCGCCATTTGTAACAAAAACGACTCGCACCCTCGCGCCAGCAAGCACTGCCCTTTGGAGGAGACCGCCCGCCGCCATCGATTCGTCATCGGGATGAGGCGCAAACATTAACACCCGTTCCCATGCAGCCGGATTTTTGAGAATGCTCATTGCAGAATTTTCATTTAAAAGTCCAAAGCTCGCGTTCGAGAATTAAGAAACAGGTCTGCCAGACACAATTTTCCGACGGATAAAAAATAACTCACCCATGCCGGACTGGAAGGCAATTGCGAACAAATAACGTCCGGCAATTTTTGCTCGGGGATGAAATTGCGATGACTCAAACTATTTTGAACGCTGGTTGCACTTGGTTGACGCTTTCCGGGAAGGCCGGTAACTTTACTAACAAATGATTGCAGGCATAACCACTCAACCCACTTCTCAGCCAGCTTTTCGCAAAGGCGACGAACGATTGATCAAAGTTTCAACCAGCGCGGCGGAAAAAGTGACGTCGCTGCTGACTAAACAAGGTCGTCCGCAAGGGGTGTTGCGCGTCGCGGTCATGGGCGGCGGCTGCTCCGGGCTGCAATACAAAATGGATTTGCAGGATGCGCCGGCCAATCGCGACATTCTGGTCGAGAGCAGCGGCATCAAAGTCGTGGTTGATCCCAAGAGCGCACTTTACGTGACCGGCAGCGAACTCGATTACGTTGACGCACTTCAAGACGGCGGCTTCAAAGTAAAAAATCCGAACGCAGCCAGCAGTTGTTCCTGTGGCGAAAGTTTCAGCGCGTAATCGGAATTTTAAATTGAGAATTGAGAATTTTCCATTGAGCGCCGCCGGACTTGATTCAATTTGCAATTTAGAATTTTCAATTCTCAATTTTCAATCTCGTGACTGACAATTTTCACCTCCTCAACGAACCGCGCCTTCCATGGATTGATCCCGATTCGTTGAAGCAAAAATTCTTTCCGCTCTCCGCCTCATTTCATCCTGATCGTGTTCACGGTGGAACTGACGCTGAAAAACTTTCCGCCAACCATCGCTACGCCGAACTCAATGCCGCTTACAATTGCCTTCGCGAACCGAAAGAACGTTTACTGCATCTGCTCGAACTCGAACTTGGAAAGAAGCCGAGCGACATTCAAAAAATTCCGCCCGGCACAATGGACTTGTTCGTCGAAGTCGGCCAAACCTGCCGCGATGCCGACGCATTTCTTGTCGAGAAATCCAAAGTCACTTCACCATTGCTGAAAGTTCAATTGTTTGAGCGTGGACAGGAATGGACGGATAAATTGAATGCGCTTCAGCAGAAAATAAATCTAAAGCGCGATGAACTTTCCAACGAATTACGCGAACTGAATTCTGTTTGGCAGAGCGCGCCCCCGATTGGTTCACCCAATCGGGCCGCCGCTCTTCCAATGGAACGGCTGGAGCAAATTTATCGAATCTACAGCTACATCGCGCGTTGGTCGGAACAAATTCAGGAGCGCGTCGTGCAGCTTTCTTTTTAACCACGTATGAACACGGAACTCAAACGGCCGCGAAAACTGTTTGGCTCATTTCTTTTCTTCGCACTTCTCACTTCTCACCACTTACTTTTCGCCTTGGAACCGTGGCAGGAAGCCTTGGCGAAAATGCCTTTGCAAAAGGGCGTAACTGAACTGACCAAGACGAATGCAGTGACAGTGATGCTCAACTCATTTCAGGACAATCACGTTGCGAAAGCGCTGATATTTATGCCCGGCGCAACAGATGAATTTTATTTTTTTAATCGCGGCTACGCCAAACTGACGAACAACTCTCCCACTCTGCTCGACGCAATCGCTGCGCTGACTAATCAAACTTTGATCCACGCCACATTTCGTCCACCGTTCATTCTATTGCACAGCGCGGAAGATGCGTTGGAGCCAATTTCCAAAATCGAACATGAACCAACGGCGGAACGAATTCACAAAAAACAATATGCGAAACACGTCCTTTACGACGACCGCGATTGGGATTTCATTTTGCCGACGCTTTCATTCCGGCTGGATACAAAAATTCTACCGAAAAAAAACTCGCACGACTCGTATCATTTTTATCGGCACAGCTTCACCGCACACAATTTGAATGGCTGGGAAATTCTGCAAACGCTCGCCTTTGCGGGAAAAACGCAGTTCATCGTGCAGAAAAAGAAAATTCTATTTGAAGGAGACAAACGTTTTCGGGCAAGACCGGCTGTGCCGAAAGATTTTGAGCCGGCCAAACACCTCACCCCGTAATTCCGGCGGCGGCCCGCATTGCCGCGAAGAAATTTTTGCCCGCATCAATGGTGACCGGCGTTTTGGATTTCTCATCCGCGTGTTCCACCAGTTCTTCAGGAAGCTCTTTCAAAAATGGAGACGGATGACACGGCATCATTTGCCCATATTTTTTCCGTCCTCCACAATGGCTGATCGTCAGTGTCGTCATGGCGCGAGTGATGGCCACATAAAAAAGCCGACGCTCTTCATCGAGCGTGCCTTCGACTTTCGAGCGCGAATGCGGCAGAAGCCCATCTTCCAACCCAACGATGTAAACGTGGGGAAACTCCAACCCTTTACAACTGTGCATTGTGATCAGCGTCACGGCGTCGCCTTGATTTTCTTTTTCCTCTTCGCGCTCGCTGTCGAGCATGATGTCTTCTAAAAAACTTTGCAGCCGCTCTGGATTCTCCGAAGCGGCTCCGGCGGAGTTATCAAGTGTCGCAACCAAATCTTTTAAATTGCGAATTCGATTCTCAGCCGCCTCAACATTTTTTTCCGAGCGGCGCAATTCATTCAAGTAACCTGTTTCGTCCAAAAGCTTTTCCGCCCAACGTTGAAGTGAAGTCGTTTCGCTCAAATTTGTGCGCGTCGTTTCAATCAATTCCAAAAACGCCAAAATACTTTCGCGCGTTTTAGTTTGAAATGTACTTTGCACGTCGGTGTGGCGCATCGCGGTGAAAACGGAGCAATGCCGTTCCTGACTTGCGGCGAGAAGCCGTTCCATCGTCACGTCGCTCAAGCCACGTGCTGGAACATTGGCGATGCGCAACAAGCTCACATCGTCGTTGGGGTTAATAAAAACTTTCAGATACGCGAGAAAATCTTTGATCTCACGCCGGTCAAAATAGCTTTGGCCGCCGATCAAATGATAACGAACATTCGCCTGGCGCAACGCGGTTTCCAATGCGCGCGACTGAATGTTCGTGCGAAAGAGAATCGCCTGTTCCACCCACGGAGTCCGGTGAGCGAGCCGCGCATATTCGATTTGCTCAACGACGGTTCGCGCCTCGGTTTCGTCGTCGGCAAAAGTGTGCAAAATAATTTTTGTCCCCTGCCCTTTTTGTGACCAAAGCTGTTTCCCACGGCGACGCGCGTTGTTTTTGATAACCGCATTGGCCGCCGCGAGAATCGTGGTAGTCGAACGATAATTTTGTTCGAGCTTGATGATTTTGACTTGAGGAAAATGTTTTTCCAGTTCGAGCAGATTGGCGATTTCCGCGCCGCGCCAGCCGTAAATACTTTGGTCATCATCGCCGACAACGCAAAAATTTTGATGCTCCCTCGTCAGCAGATGCATGAGTTGAAATTGCGCGGCATTCGTGTCCTGATATTCATCCACCATTACGTAGCGAAATTTATTTCGACATAACTCGAGCGCGTCGGGATGTTCGGTGAAAAGTTTCAGCGTGAGCAAAATCAAGTCATCGAAATCGACGGCGTTACAGGCGCGAAGAGAACTTTCGTAGCGTGGAAGCAAATGCTTTGCAATGAGGTCACCAGAACCGGCTGACAATCTCGTGCTGCCATTTTTGAAATTACTGAGATGGCCAAGAATTTCTCGTGGATCAATCCTTTCTCCTTTCGCGACGAAATTACTTAGGATTTTTTTGACCGCGCTGAGTTGCTCCGATTCGTCGTAGATCACAAAATTGCGTTTGTAACCAAGTCGCTCGATATGTTGGCGCAAAATGCGAACGCAGAGCGAATGAAAGGTGCAAACGGTTGGCCTATCCGGTTTTTCGCAATCAGAAGTTTTTTTGGCGCGAGGAATTAATTTGCTGACGCGCTCCTGCATTTCGCGCGCAGCTTTGTTGGTAAAGGTAACGCCCAGAACATTTCCCGGCGCAATTCCTTTTTCGATCATGTGCGCGATTCGGAAAGTGATGACGCGCGTTTTTCCTGTGCCCGCTCCAGCCAAAATCAAAACCGGACCTTCGATGGTTTCGACGGCGATACGCTGCTGCGGATTGAGCGAGGAAAGATTTAACATTTGGCGAAGCGAACGAGAAAATTATTTCACTTCGCGGTTGGCCTGTTCGAGTTTTTTCAAATCCTCGGCCAAGAATTGCGTGACGTCCTTGAATTTGCTCACATTTTCAGGATTTAAACCCATCAAAATTTTATGAGCTTCAAGGCAGGTGCGCGTGACCTCGACGCGCGGCGCGCTGGTTCCATTTTGCGAAAGCGGCTCGAACTGTCCGTCTTCACGGCGGGCGACATGGACGATTTTGAAAAGATGCGCCACACCCAAATCTTCCAAAAGACCGGCGAGGCGGGAATTGGGATTGGCAATTTCGATGGAACAGGTTTCACCGCGTTGATTGGCTTCGGCAAACTTCAAACCGATTCCCGCCATCGTGCCGAGGAAAGTACTGTCCATGAGCACGCAATCGGAAATCTCAAAAACGAAACGGCGATAACAGCGTTCCCAAAGTTCGGTGACGACCTTTTTCAAATCCATGCTGGAAGTAAAATTAGCGCGCCCGGAAATTTTGATCCAGACAGTGTCGTCAAAAATTGCGACCTTCAATGTTCCGGCAGACTTGTTCACTGGCTCCATACAATTA
>JBDSLX010000069.1:0-7267 GCA_039916145.1 Verrucomicrobiota bacterium
CGCCGTATTTTTCGCAAAGGTGAACGAGCAGATAACGCGCGATCCACATCTGGTCTGCCGCGCTCTTGGAACCTTTTCCAAAAATTTGAAATTCCCACTGACCTTTTGCGACTTCCGCGTTGATGCCTTCGTGATTAATGCCGGCTTCCAAACAGAGATCCAAATGCGCATCGACAATTTCGCGGGCGATGCAGCCGACGTTTTTGTAGCCGACGCCGGTGTAATATTCACCCTGTGGCGGAGGAAAACCGCCACCTTTTGGAAAGCCCAGTGGCACACCATCTTTGTAGAGAAAATATTCCTGTTCAAAACCAAACCACGCATTGGAATCTTCGAGCACGGTCGCGCGCGAGTTGCTCGGATGCGGCGTTTTACCATCGGGCATCATGACTTCGCACATGACGAGCGCACCATTTTTCCGCGCGGGATCGGGATAAATCGCGACAGGCTTCAACATGCAATCGGAGCTTTTGCCTTCGGCCTGGCGGGTCGAACTGCCGTCGAAACCCCACATCGGGAGTTCTGCAAGTTTGGGAAAAGTTTTGAAATCTTTGACTTGAGTTTTGCCGCGGAGGTTGGGAACCGGCTCGTAACCGTCGAGCCAGATGTATTCGAGTTTGTATTTCATGAATCGATCCGAATTTGTTTAGGTGTTTGATGCGTTAATTTTTCCACGTTGCACGTGGTCAAACCGTTAAGCAAATAGTTTGCCGACACGCCCAACTTTTTCCAAGAATGAATTTTTCGCCAATGCGAACGGGCGATTTTTAGGTTTAAATATTTTTCAGGTTCATCGGAAAGCAATTACGGCTGTTATTTTTTATCCACCGTGATTTGTTTTATTCAGCCGTGAAAAACGAAGAAACTTTCCAGATCACAAACCGTAACTCATACTGAAATGCGAAACAGAACGCAGACTTTCGTTCCATGCGGCAAGTAAAAAATACTCTCAGATCAACGGTGAACCTGACCTTCGATGGTCGGGTCTTCAAGGTTTATCACGGACCGAACGCGCGGGAACGATTCGACACGGAAACGCGTATTTTGAAATATCTTGAAGAACGAGGATGTGATTTCGTGCCGAAGTTGCTCGAAGCCGATCCGAATCTGCCGCGCATCATCACCACAAATTGCGGCAGCCGCGTGGAACATCTGGATGTCCAGCGCACTCAGGAATTGTTCGCCGAGTTGGAACAATTTGGAGTGCGACATGACGATCCTGATATACGCAACGTGACTTATCGCCAGTCCGACGGACGTTTCTGCATCATTGATTTTGAATTCGCCACCATTCTTCCCACACTGAACTAGTCCAAATTCTACATGGAAAAAGATTCCCGAAAAATTAATAGCACACAAAAGCTCGAATGGTTTGGCTGGACCGATTGCGGCAAGTTTCGCCAAAACAACGAGGATTCATTTTTGGGGTTGCAGTTCGATGCGACTGAAGTTCACCATCTCGGAAAACTCGGCGAAGCCACAATGACCAACACCGATTTTGTTTTCGCGGTGAGCGACGGCATGGGCGGCGCGCGTTCCGGCGAATACGCCAGCAAAATTGCCGTTGAGAAAATCACGAAATTGCTTCCGCGCTCATTTCATCACTCGGCCCAGGGAATGGAAGTCGGACGTGACGATGTGCTGTCAGAATTGTTCACGCAAATCCATAACGCGCTGGCTTACCTGGGCGAAAGCTACGAGGAATGCTCTGGCATGGGCGCGACGTTAAGCCTTGCGTGGTTCACTCCCGGTTGGATGTATTTCGCGCATATTGGCGACAGCAGGATTTATTATCTCCCGAAACGCGAAAAAATCATCAGGCAACTCACCCAGGACGACACGCATGTGGGCTGGCTTTTTCGCAACGGAAAAATCAACGAACGCGAAGCGCGCGATCATCCGCGTCGGAACGTGCTGCAAAAGGCGCTGGGCGCAGGAAATCAATTCGTCGATCCGCAAGTCGGCGCGGTTGGTTACGAACCCGGAGATATTTTCCTGCTTTGCACCGATGGTTTGGTGGAAAAAATTTACGACGAACAACTATTGCAACTGTTGCGCTCCGCAGATTTCAAAGGAACCAAAGCGAATCCCGCCCAAGCTTTGGTGAACGAATCGGTGGAAAAGAATTCTCGCGACAATGCGACGGCGTTGGTGGTGCGAGTGGTATAGAAAAAATCACGCCGCCACGGTTTCCCGGGGCGGCGCGATGTGCATTTAAGTGTAAGCGGTTTAATTTTTAACCGTGATAGCCTTCTTCGCCGTGTTCCGAAACGTCGAGACCGACGGTTTCAACATCTTCACTGACACGCAACCCGACAACAGCCTTCACGATGAAAGCAATTACCACAGTCCCGACGATGGCAAGCGTCAGCGTCAAACCAATCGCTTTGATTTGTTCGAGCCAAAGCGATTTGCCGACGATGTCTTTCAGGTTGGTGTTGAGGTTGCCATTGACGCTGGGTGTCGCGAGGAAACCAGTCATCAAGGCACCCAAAGTTCCGCCGACCGCGTGCACACCGAATGTATCCAACGCATCGTCATAGCCGAACATGCTTTTGAGCTTCACGACTGCGAAGAACGGAATCAATCCAGCGGCAATACCGATGATGATCGCGCCGGTTGCATTGACGAAACCACAAGCCGGGGTAATGACGACCAATCCAGCCACCGCGCCAGAACAGAAGCCGAGGACACTGGGTTTACCGCGAAAGATTTTTTCAGCCAATGCCCACACGAACGAAGCCACCGCAGTCGCCATTGTCGTTGTCATAAACGCATTCGATGCGACACCATCCGCTGCTACCGCGCTACCGGCGTTAAATCCGTACCAACCGACCCAAAGCATTCCAGTGCCAACCATACAAAGCACCATGCTGTGCGGCTGCATCGGCTCTTTTGGATAACCGAGACGTTTTCCGAGAATCATGCAGAGAATGAGCGCCGACCAACCGGACGACATGTGAACAACCGTTCCACCAGCGAAGTCGATGGCTTTGATGGAAGCTCCGGCATTCCAGACTCCGTTCATCATTCCGTTGACGCCCCAAACCATGTGCGCAAGAGGAAAATAAACGATCAGCATCCACAGCGTAACGAAGAGAAGAATCGCCGAGAATTTCATGCGTTCCGCAATCGCGCCGATGATGAGCGCGGGAGTGATGATCGCGAACATCATTTGATACATTGAGAAAACGTTATGAGAAACCCAGTAGGAATAATTGGTGTTCGGCGCAGA
The DNA here is from genome assembly GCA_039916145.1 of Verrucomicrobiota bacterium. GTDB lineage: Bacteria > Verrucomicrobiota > Verrucomicrobiia > Limisphaerales > CANJXF01 > CANJXF01. The sequence continues at coordinate 3,236 of JBDSLX010000069.1, forward strand.
ATCCACGCCTTTGAGAAATGCGAATTTTAGATTGCCGACGATTCCATTGATCAGGTCGTCTCCATCCGCGAAGACCATGCTATAGCCGCAGAGCCACCAGAGAATTGCTACCAATCCAGTAATGCCGAGGCATTGCGCGAGAACGGAAAGAATATTTTTCCGTCGCACCAAGCCGCCATAAAACAGCGCGAGTCCGGGAAGGGTCATGAACAACACCAGCGCAGCGCAAACCATCATGAATCCGTTATGACCGGGGCCGGGAACATTCGCGATTTTAGAGTTCCACTTAACATCGCCCGCTGCGCCAACCCCCATGTTCTGGAAATATTGTTCGAGGTCGGTGATGCGCTGTTCGACGTTGGCGTCAGGAACTGACGCTGCGGCAGCAGGGGCCGCAGCGTCTTGAGCTTGCAGATTAAATCCGACAAGCGAAATGGTTATTCCAAGCAGTAATAGAATTGTTTTCATGGTCGTTTTTATTGGTTCAATTGGTTGAGGGTTACACTGCTTGCTCACCTTTTTCTTCGGTGCGGATGCGGATGGATTGCTCGACGTTGGAAACGAAAATTTTTCCATCGCCGATTTTTCCCGTCTTGGCGGATTTCAAAATTGCGGCGACGGCGGCGTCCACCTGTCCGTCCGCAATGACGATTTCAAGTTTTATTTTGGGGAGGAAATCGACGGTGTATTCACTCCCGCGATAGATTTCGGTGTGACCTTTTTGACGGCCAAAACCTTTGACTTCGATGACCGTCATGCCTTCGATGCCAACTTCGCCGAGCGCGTCTTTGACTTCCTCCAGCTTGAACGGTTTGATAACAGCTTCGATTTTTTTCATAGTAGTTCTAAATGGAATTATCCGTTGCGCCCGTTTAGCAGCGGTGATGCCAGCGTGATTTTAATTTTTAGGAAAGCTGTGAAACCCTTGATTCCATTGAGGAGTTTTGATGAATAATTTTTTTTGGAAAAATGCTGCTGTTACAATTTCGTCAGCGTGGTTTTTTTTGACCAATCCGTTTGTGGCACGGTTCGCACGGAAAAAATGGTTCTTCGACACTTGTGGTAACGATTTTAAACGCAGAGGACGCAGAGGTTCACGCAAAGGACGCAAAGAGGAGTGAAAATTTTTGCACAGAAGATCAAAGAGAACAAAGACGATTGATTCTTCGTTTCCTTCATTTGCTTCTGTCATTCAACTCTGCGTTCCTCTGCGAAAACCTTTGCACCCTCTGTGTTGAAGACCGGGGACTACCCGTAAATGATGAGATTAATATTCTCCGGCAAATTTTTCGCCACTTCCGTTACGACATTGCCTTTCAAAAGCGAAACCAGCCGCGTTCGATGAGTTGAACCCAGAGCGAGAATATCGATTCCTAGTGTGGCCGAGAGATCCAGAATTGTGGTCGCAGGACTTTCGCTTACGACGTAGATGGGAATGATTGGCACATTATTTTCGCGCCCCAATTCCATCATGGCGTCCATGATTTCGGCGGCTTGCGGGTCATCCTGCCAGCGCGGACGTTCGGAGGCTTGAATCGGTCCCGGCAAACTTACGGCCAATTCTTTTACGTAAAGGACATAAAGCATCCCTTGCCGCAGCCGCGCCTCTTCCAGCCCAAATTTCAACACTGGTGTGATTCCGCGTGCCGCCACCATGATCGCCTGCCCCGGACTGAGATTGATCTTGAGTTGCGCCATGGATTGAGGCGCAACCCGCGCCGCAACTTCTGCGGTCACAGTGAGCGTGCGCAACCCCGCCCGCCTTTGTCCATAGCTTCGCAACCCGAATCCGATGATCAAAACACAACACGCAAAAAACAACGCATCTTGTTTCGTTTTGGCGACCGTTAGCTCCACCGCGAACAAAATCAGGAAGGTCGCGGTCATAATCCCGCGTTCGTACCAGACGAGTTTCAGATTTTTATTAAAGGAACAAGAGCCGAGGTTCACCGTGATGGCGCCGATTACACCGATGGCATACAGCCCCATCAAGGTTTCCAGGCTTCTCGAAAATGCGACGACTATAATTGGCAACAGCGCGGCGCACACGAGCGGGAGCCACGGGACGCCGTGTTTATTCAGGCGCGTAAAATTTTTTGGCATCTCTCCGTCGCGCGCCAGCATGTAAATCAAACCAATCGTTGCGCCCATCGCCGTATTGACCGCACTCAAAAGCAGAAGTCCGACAATCACGCCGACGACAACGCCAAAAATATTGCCGAAGGCCGGTCCGAACGCTTCCCGGCCATAGAACTCGCCAATCACACTGAGCATGTGTTCCCAATCATGTCGCAACACCGGTTCCATTTCCTTGGGCATGGAAAGCATCGCCCAGCCCAGCAGCGCAGTGCCCAGCACCACTTCAATGGCGACGGGCCAGATGGATCTGCGCGCAGTTTGAGTGACTTTGGGCACTTCCATGCTGGCGCCGCGATCCAGTTTCATGACCCCCGTGAGATTTGCGATGGCTTCTACTCCGCTCAACGCCAGAATCATTCCCGTAAAAGCAAGCCAGCTTTTTCCCAGGCCAGACGAGGGCCTCTCAATATTTTTCAGGGAGAGATGCGGCAAGCTCCACCAGATAATAAGAACCACCACAATGACCATCGGAATGGCCAGCGACACCGCCAAACTGCCGCTATGTTTCGGGCCGAAATAGTTAATGATGACCACGAACAGGAGCAAGCCGATGGTCGCCATTGGAATCCATTTGTCCGGCACACGAAAATATTCCATCGCTGCCCAACCGCTCATCGCGGCGGTCACGGTGAAATTCGCCACCAGCAGCAATGCCCCCATCATCGCCAGAAACCGACTTTGTTCGCGTGCGGCGGAATAGACACCCCCACCGTCAGGGAAATGTTTGCAGACAATAACATAATTGTAGGCCACCAGCGCCGTTAAAGCGCAGACTGCCAGAATAATGGGCAAAGCCTCGTAACCGCCGATAGCAAAACTCGCGCTAAAAGCGAAGCCAATGACATACGCCTTGCTCGTGCCCCAATCGCCGTACAGCAACGCGGCGGCACGTTTCCAATCCAGATTGCGGGGACGATGAATTCCTGTGCTATCCATGCGAGAGTCCGGGAAGTTGCGGAGCTGAACATTGCCACCGCTGAAAATATAAAGTCATTTGACGGCCGGATTGTGGAGGCAACTTCTGGCATTCGTCAAATAAAGAGTCCGACGCGTTGGTTTCCGGCGGAGCAGGGCAGTGTCGGAATAAAGTCGGCTAGAGCGTTTCTAATAAAACTGTGGCCGGGTTTGGAGAGGCGGCACGCAAATTTCGCGAGGTCTTGGACTGCCGCACTCCAAGACGCTGGCGCGTGGTTCGTCCGCACCAAACCAGAGAGACGGCTACAGAATTTCTGAAACTGCTCTAACGGACTTAGTCGCACTCGGCATTAAGATGCTTCTTGCAACCCAGTCTCAATTGGCCTATTTTTCCGCGCACGGTGAACGAAACAGAAACCAGTATGATGAAAAACGAAAGTTTTTTCCCGCTCAGCCTCGTCAAAGCGGGATCATCTGTTCGCATCAAGCATGTTTCCGCCTCGCCCGAAATTACCAGTCGTCTCCGCGAAATGGGTTTTTGCGAAGACCAAAAAATTCGCCTCATCAGCCGTCACGCCAATCTCATTTGCCAGGTTTGCCACGCGCGTCTCGGCATCAGCACGCAGCTCGCGGATAAAATCATGGTCGAACCGTTGGTGGAAAAAAAGGCCGCCTGATATGTCCGAGTCCAGCCAACCGTTGACTTCGTTGCAAGTCGGCAGCTCCGCCACCGTGACCGACATTAAAATTCCGCCATCCGACCGCGCGCGTCTGCTCGAAATGGGATTGCTCGTCGGCACGCCCGTCCAACTCGTCCGCTTCGCGCCGCTCGGCGATCCCGTGGAAATCAAAGTGCGCGGCTACAATCTGACATTGCGCAAACACGAGGCGGAACAGATTTTTGTGAAGGCGAATTTGTAGTCTTATCAAAACTTTTCATGGCAGTTCCTGCACATCTTACAATCAAAACGGATGGAC
>JBDSLX010000070.1:0-13228 GCA_039916145.1 Verrucomicrobiota bacterium
TTGTAGGAATCGAATCCGGCGGAGACGGCGATTAAATCCGGTTTGAATTTTTTCAATTCGTCCAATGCTATTGAGCAGGCGGCGCGATAGGCTTCAGCGGGCATGTTTGGCGACACCGGATAATTAAAACAATTTTGTCCGCGATGATTTTGTCCGCTACCGGGATAGGCTGGCCATTGATGCACCGAAAAAAACGCGCAGCCATCGCGATCCAACAAAATATCTTCTGTCCCGTTGCCGTGGTGAACATCGAAATCAAATACGGCTACTTTCTTGATTCCAGCCGCGTGCGCTTCCAAAACAGCGATAGCAACGTTGTTCAAATAACAAAAGCCCATCGGATGATTTTTGGTGGCGTGATGGCCGGGCGGACGAATCAGGCTGAACGCGGTTTCGCCATCGCGACAAAGTTTCAACGCATGAAGCGCCGCGCCAACGGAACGCCGCGCGTGTTCGGCGATTCCGGGATGCGCGGGCGTATCAGGATCGAAATCCGCTCCTTCACTCAACGATTGCAAATGTGCGTGCGTGTGGGCGCGCAGGATTTGTTCGTCGGAAACGGATAGCGGTTCCAGCCAATCGATTTTCAATTCCGTCTGGCTTTTCAACTTTTCGGTTGTCCCAAGAATTCTTTGCGGCCGCTCTGGGTGCCCGGCCTTGCGATATTCCGTGCAACGATTGTCCGTGATGATTTTCATGGCGCAAAAATTAGCCACGGATTTCACGGATTTCACGGACTAAAATTCCAGTTCGATTTAACAAGCGTCGATTTTGCCAAATACCTTTGAGCAAGATGCAAAATTGACAGTCATAATAATAAGCCCAATGAAGTTCCCAAAAATCAATCGACGCCGGTTTTTCTGGTCTCTATTTTTTGGCGCGCCGGGTTTTGTCTTTGCGGATTCATATTGGCTTGAGCCGAATTGGTTGAAGGTCCACAAAATTCGACTCACTAAAGAAAAGCCGACGCACCGATTCGTTCACTTCACCGATCTACATTACAAAGGCGATAAAAAATATCTCGAAGAAGTTGTTCAAGAAATTAACAAGGTCTCGCCGGATTTTGTTTGCCTGACCGGCGACATCATTGAGGAGAACGCATTTCTTTCTGAGGCACTTGGGATATTGAGTGGAATCAAATCACCCATTTTCGGCGTGCCGGGAAATCACGATTACTGGAGCCACGCCAACTTCGACGAAATCGCGGAATGTTTTTCCAAAAGTGGCGGCGCATGGCTCGTTGGTAACCAAACAACCACCCGCGATGGCAAAATAACTTTACACGGCGCTGGCGAAAAACTTCCGCTGAATTTTCAACTGAATCCCAAAACGAAGAACATCGCGCTGCTTCATTATCCCGAATGGGTGGAGCGATTGGCTCCCAATAAATTTGCTGTTGTTCTCGCCGGCCACTCGCACGGCGGCCAGGTGAGAATTCCTTTTTACGGCCCAATTGCCCTTCCGTTTAGCACAGGCAGATACGACTTGGGGCTTTTCCAAACCGAATCCGGGCCGCTTTACGTCAGTTCGGGCATCGGCTGGTTCCTTTTCAACGTCCGCTTCTGCTGCCGACCGGAAATCGTCGTGCTGGAAATTTGACCAAGGGCAACCTTGCCTCCAGCAAAAGGGATGTTATAAACTTCGCTACCCATCCAAGGGCAAACACATCAATATTAGTATGAAAACTTTCATCATGGTCGCACTGGCGTTGCTGAGTTTTTTGAGCGATTCCATTCAGGCAGCGCAAACCGCCAGTGCGCGAATGTATTGTCTTTCTATTCGATTTAACCGGGCGACAGCGGGCGGACGCAATGCGTTAGACTCACTTGATCTCACGGGAATTGGAGCCGGGATTAATGGCGAGCTTTTTCCAATTTCTGATACAGCGCCAACGCATGCCACCTTTTTGGTTTTGAAAGATCTCTTCGACGATGAATTTTCCGGCTCCATGTTCCTCAACGTGCCGGCAACCGACACGAATGGCGACGGCTTCCCGGATATCTTCGACACGGCCAGATCCTTTAGCGGCGGAAGTTCCGGCACGTATAGTATTCCAGGACTTGCCAGCGGCAATGCGACCGCCAGTTGGTCTCGTAATGCCGGTTCCCACGTCGGCAGCTGTCAGCTTAACTTTCAGAATTTCGGATCATTCAATCACACGTTCAACATCTTGGAATACAAAGGGCCGCTCAGTTACACGCCCGGAACCAACGTGGTTTCCGGCACGGTGGATTTGGACTTAACCGGCGTTGCGGGCTTCGAGTTGATGGGGCCAATCGCATTCACGAAATCCTCCACCAACCCGCACAACGAACTGACTTTGCAGGCGGGCACGTGGACGAACGCTACGGCGGAAACATTTTCATTCGTGGCCAACACCTTTTTTCGCGACGCCCCTTGGCCGACGAACTATTATGGCTATTTTGAATTCGATGACTGGGACCTGACGACGTTTGAACCGGACTATTATTTGTGGGCGCTTTCGATTGATGATTTGAATGACTCCGATGGCGATGGCATTCCCGATTTCAGCGACGAACCGCAAACGGTTTCTCCCCGCCGCCCCTCATTGGCTTTGGCGCGCGGCCAAACCAATCTGCTTTTGACCATCAGTGGTGACATCGGCCAAGTCTGCCAAATCCAGCAGGCTTCCACAGTGAATGCCGCTGCCTGGCCGACAATCTTGTCCGTCACGCTGACCAATTCCATGCACACGGTTTTATTGCCGCCACCCTCAGCAACCGCGTTCTGGCGCGTGCGCGTTCCGTAAGCGGTTGGCAGGAATGACTTTCGGCCCCGCATGTGTCTATCGTGAACGCCAGCGGCGTGAACCAAACCTAATTTCACCATGAACATAAACTCGTTTGGTTTCCAGATTTTCATTTGTGTTGGTTGGGCTTTTTTGTTTTCCCAACAAATCGTGCGAAGTGAGGGAGAAATTTACCAGGTCGGCGTCGCGAAAATTGATGTCACACCCGATTATCCGATTCGTCTCAACGGTTATCTCGCGCGCAAAGGCGAATCCGACGGCATCATTCAACATATTTTCGCCAAGGCACTCGCCCTCGGCAGTGACAAAGACGGCCCTGCGATTCTGATTACGCTCGACAACTGCATTATTCCCGCAGGCTTTCGCGAAAACCTTTTGCAGCGTCTGGCCAAAAATAAAATCACCTCTGAAAAATTTGCCATCGGCGCGTCCCATACACATTCCGCGCCGAAACTCGCGGGCGCGGCGGACAATATTTTCGGCATGGATATTCCGCCGCATGAACAAGCGCACATTGATCGCTACACCAAAGAGTTAACGGATAAAATGGAGCAGGTCGCGCTCGCCGCTCTGAAAGATCGCAAGTCGGCAAAACTTTTTTGGGGAAAAACATCCGCGGGTTTTGCCGCGAATCGGCGCACCAAAGGCGGTCCGGTTGATCACGATTTGCCGGTGTTAAAAGTCACCGATAAAAGCGGGAAGAAAATTCGCGCGCTCCTCGTCAATTATGCCTGCCATTGCACGACGCTCTCCGATGCGCCGAATCAAATCTGCGGGGACTGGGCAGGTTACGCGCAGGAATATTTGGAGCGAGATAATCCCGGCGCAATTGCGATGACGATTATTGGCTGCGGTGCGGACGCAAATCCTCATCCGCGTCCCGGCATTGAAAATGCCAAACAACACGGCCAGAGCATCACGACCGCAGTTGGCGAGTTGCTTGGCAAAGAACTCACGCCCCTCCATGGCAAACTCCAGGGACACGCGAAGAAAATTTCACTTTCTTTCGACAAAATTCCTTCGCGCGAAGAGTTTGAGAAAACTGCCGCGAATACAAATCTGCACTTTTCCAATCGCTATCACGCGCAGAAACAACTCCGACGATTGGATCGCGGTGAAACGTTGCCGACCGAATTGCCATATTTCGTACAGACCTGGAATTTCGGAAATGAACTCGCGCTGGTTTTTCTCCCCGGCGAAGTCGTGGTCGATTATTCGCTGCGTTTGAAAAAAGAATACGATCCATCACGTCTCTGGGTTAACGCCTACGCTAACGAAGTTCCCTGCTACATTCCGTCGAAACGCATTTGGAACGAAGGCGGATATGAAGGCGGAGGCGCAATGATTTATTACGACCGCCCGACACGCCTCGCGGAAAATACTGAGGAAAAAATCATCAGCGCAGTCCACGACTTGATGCCGAAAACGTTTTTGTTCGATGAAAAGAAAGCTGAACTTGAGCAAAAAAAATTGGAATTTCCTGATCCTAAATCGCCGCAGGAAGCGTCGAAGACTTTTCACCCTAAACCCGGTTTCACCATCGATTTAGTCGCAAGCGAGCCGCAAATCGTTGATCCAGTCGCGATTGATTTTGCCACCGACGGAAAATTGTGGGTTTGCGAAATGCACGATTACCCCAGCGGCAAGGACGGAAATTTCAAAGTTCCCGGCGGGCGCGTGAAACTTTTGGAAGACAAAAATCGCGACGGCAAATTTGAAAAATCAACTTTGTTTCTCGACGGACTTTCGTTTCCCACAGGTCTCATGCAATGGCGCAAAGGCGTTTTGATCTGCGCCGCGCCGGACATTATTTACGCCGAAGACACGAACGGCGACGGCAAAGCCGACATCGTTAAAAAACTTTTCACCGGGTTCGCCACGCACAATTTTCAGGCGCGAGTCAATTCGTTACGCTGGGGTTTGGACAATTGGGTTTATGGTTCCGGAGGACTTTTCGGTGGAAAGATTCACAGCGAAATCACCGGCAAAGACATTGAGGCCAGCGGACGCGATTTCCGATTCAACCCCGACACAGGCGAAATGGAATCATCGAGTGGCGTGAGTCAACAAGGCCGCGTGCGTGATGATTTCGGAAACTGGTTCGGCTGCAACAATAGCGTTCTCCTCTGGAATTTTCCCCTGCCCGAAAAATATCTGCGCCGCAATTTGCACATTACCTCACCCGACCCGAACGTTTTTGTCGGTCGAGATGCTGATGCGAATCTGCTGTTCCCGGCGAGCCGCACACTCGAACGTTTCAACAATCCGAATTCGGCAAACCGTGTCACTTCGGCTTGCGGGGTGGAAATTTATCGCGACGAATTGCTGGGTAAAAATTTCTTTGGCAATTCGTTTGTTGCTGAACCAGTTCACAATCTCGTTCATCGCTATTCGGTTGTGCCGGATGGAATCACCTTTGACGCGCATCGTCCAGACGACGAAAAGCAATCTGAGTTTCTTACTTCGACCGACAATTGGTTTCGTCCCGTCGAAACCCGCACCGGCCCCGACGGTGCGTTGTGGATTGTTGATATGTATCGCTTCGTCATCGAACATCCGAAATGGATTCCCGCCGAACGGCTCGCGAAACTCGATGTTCGAGCAGGAGACGACAAAGGACGAATTTTCCGTGTCTATCCAAAAAATGCGAAGTTGGGGCCGCTCCAGGATTTAACAAAAATTAAAACGGCAAAACTAGTCGCCGCTTTGGAAACGAGCAACGGCACCGAGCGCGATTTGATTCATCGCGAACTTTTTCAGCGCGCCGACCGTAACGCCATTGAGCCGCTGAAAAAAATTGCAGCCAACACAAAAAACGCCGCTGTGAAAATCCAGGCGCTCTGCGCGCTTGAAGGTTTGAAAGCTTTGTCGGCTGAACTCGTGATTGCCGCGTTGAAAGATTCAGATGGAGGTGTTCGCGAAAATGCCATTCGCCTGAGCGAACCGTTTTTGAAAAGTAGAAACCAAAAAGTTGGCGAAGCTCTCCTGCGATTGGCAAACGACAAAAATATTCGTATCCAATTTCAACTCGCGCTGAGTCTGGGTGAATGGAACGCCGCTCGCGCTGGGCGCGGATTGGGAGAACTGGCGAAAGCGCATTTGGCTGATCCGTGGTTGCGCGCCGCCGTGCTGAGTTCCGCGAGCCAATTTCCCGGTGAAATTCTGAAAAGCGTTTTGACTCTCTCGCCGGAAACTGCGGGACGAAACGAAACGGTCAACGCGTTGATCGCCACCGCCGCCAGTTCGGAAAATCCCCGCGCACTGGAATCCGTCCTGATCGCGATTGCGCCAGAAGAAAATCGGCGCGTGGACATTGTTCCATGGCAACTGACCGCGTTGACGCAGTTGCAGTTAGCTTTCTCGCGGAAGAATATTTCTTTAATTGATTTTGAAAACTCTCCCGATGCCACGGTTCGGGAGAGCGCGGAACGAATTGCGCGCGAGATTCATTCGGCCAGCGCCATCGCGCAACAGGCCAACGCTGAAGAGTCCGGGCGTGAAGCTGCCATCCATTTGCTTGCGTTGAGCAAAGACGATGGCGATTTGAATACACTGGTCACGCTGGCGACAGCAAACGGGAACCGGCGTTTGCAACAGGCGGCTCTTTCCTCGCTCCATTCCCAGCGAAATCCAAAACTCCCCGAACTGCTGATGGCGGGTTGGAAAGAGTTTCCGGTGGCGGTTCGCGGTCCGATTTTGGAAATTCTTTTGAGTCGCGCAGAAGGCGTGAAAAAAGTTTTGGACGGAGTCGAGCAGGGGTTGATCAAGCCCGCCGAAGTTCCGATTGGCCATCGCCAGTTGCTTTTGAAACATGCCGACAAACAAATTCAGCAGCGAGCGGTGACATTGTTTCCATTGAATCAAGATCGCGCCAAAGTTTTGGCGAAGTTTTTAGATGTGCCGAAGTTGAGTGGTAATCCCGACAAAGGCGCGGAAGTTTTTGGAAAGATGTGCGCGAATTGTCACGCGTTTCGCGGACAAGGCATTGGCGTCGGGCCGGATTTGATGTCGCTCGGAGATAAAACGCCGCAGGATTTTCTCGTCGCGATTTTGGATCCGAGTTCCGTGATCGAGCCACGCTTCATCCAATACAATCTTGAAACCAAAGATGGCCGTTCGCTTTCGGGCGTGATTCAGGCGGAAACGGCAAGCAGCGTGACGCTGGTGCAAGGCGGCGGCGTGCGCGAAAAAATTCTGCGCTCGGACATTGCGGAAATGAAGGCATCAAGTTTGTCGCTCATGCCGGAAGGAATTGAAGAAGGCAACACGCCGCAGGATTTTGCGGATTTAATTTCATATTTGAAAGCGCGTCCGGCTGGTTTTGGCAGCGCGACGGCAGAGCAAGCGGTGGTGGCGCGAAAAAAATTTCTTTCGGCGGGCGCAAATGGATTCGCCCAACTCGTTTCTGCGTTCGACAAAACGGATTATCCGAGCTGGCTTGGACAGCAGACGATGGCGTTTTGTCGGCAGACCGATGGAAAAGGAAAAGTCAGTTGGACCAGCGCGCCAGCTCCAAAAGAAATTCGCGCCGATGAGTTTGGCAATTTTCGTTTGCCGGTTGGTCTTGGATATTTATCCGATAAGAGCGGCAAATTCAGTCTGAGCCTGAATGGAAAAGCGGTTTTAGATTTTAATGTCACCTTGACCGACGCGGCCTGGAAAAGCAAAGACGGGAGAGTTTCAATGCGCTATCAAGTGATGGAAAACAACGCGGAAGACAGCAACGGTGTTCTGACGATTTCGGTGCGCGGAGATTTGTTTAAGCCTGCCGATCCAATTAATTTTGAAGTCATCGGTTCGGCGTCCAACAGCCAGCGTTGGTTTGGAATTTATTTGCTGACGGAGAACCAGTCGGCGAAAGCAAATTAAGTCTCTTGGAAAGTGGCTGGTGGGATTAAGACTTTCGCGCACAACGGTTTTACTCTTGTCCTACTTCGGCGGGTTTTGGAATGAACTGCGGATAACTATTTACTGCTGAAATCCAATAAACCCAGTTCCACGAAGTCTCGCCCCGTACACAAAAAAAGCGTGGCCGGTGGCCACGCTTTGGTTTGGTTAGTTAAATTTTAAGACTTTTTCAGCTTTTCCAATTCGGCGATGAAAGCTTTCGGGCCGCCTTTCATGTAACCGAGTTGGCCGACTTTCTTGCCTTCGCCGTCGAGCACGATGATGGTGGGATAACCTTTGACGCCGTATTTCTGCTGCAACGTCTGGTTGGCCTTCTTCACATCGGCTGTTTGTTTTTTCTTATTTGGAAAATCAATTTCCACCGGGACGACATTTTTCTTGGAGTAATCGATGAACTCCGGCGTGTTGAAAACTTCCTTGTTGAGTTTGATGCACCATCCACACCAGTCAGAACCGGTGAAATCAAGCATGACGAGTTTTTTTTCCGTTTTGGCCTGGGCTTGAGCCTTGGGCAAATCGGTGGACCAGGAAAGTTCAGCGGCGTGGAGTTGAGCCACGGCTAAACCAGTGAGCAGACAGAGAACGAGTTTTTTCATAATGTTGTGAATTTAAATTTCCGTTTCCGAGTTTTAGACGGTATCCAATTGATCTTGTTCACGGAAAACTACGTTTCCGGCGACAATCGTCAAGAGCGCTTTTCCGCGCATCTTCCAGCCGTGGAAAGGACTGTTCTTTGATTTGCTGGCGGATTCGTTGCGGTCGTAAATCCATTCATGGTTTGGATCGAAAACCGTGATGTCGGCGTCAGCGCCCGGTTGCAAAGTTCCTTTATTCAAGTTGAGCAGACGGGCAGGGGCGTGGGTGAATTTCGCGATTAAATCACTCAGCGACATCTTGCGGGCGTGATGAAGTTGCATGAGCGAGAGAGCGAGTTCGGTCTCAAATCCGGTGATGCCGAAGGGCGCGTAATCGAACTCAACTTCCTTTTCGTAGTCGCAATGCGGGGCGTGATCGCTGCACAAGATTTCCAAGGTGCCGTCGAGCAAGCCTTCAATAATGGCGTCGCGATCTTTGGCTGAGCGCAAGGGCGGATTCATTTTGAGATTGGTGTCGTAGGAAGGCCACGAGGGAAGGGGTTGATTTTGCGATTTCGCGAGTTCGTTGCCGTCGTTGCGCCAAAATTTTTCGCTCCCGGCCATTGCGGCATCGGTCAAAATAAAATGATGCGGGCAGGCTTCGCCGGAAATTGGCACGCCGCGTTTTTTGGCGTCGCGAAGGAGTTGCACGCTTCCAGCGGAACTTAAATGTTGGCAATGAATTTTTGCGCCGGTCAGTTCAGCGAGAAGAATATTTCGCGCGACAATCATTTCTTCTCCCGCCGACGGCCAGCCGCGCAAACCGAGATGCGCGCTCCAATACCCTTCGTGCATGACACCGTCAGTCACGAGCGAATAATCCTGGCAATGATCCATCAGCGGCAAATCAAACATTTTGGCGTATTCGCAAGCGCGCCGCATCAGGTCGTTGTTTTGAATGCAATGGCCATCGTCGGTGATCGCGATGACGCCCGCTTTTTTTAACGAACCAATGGAAGCCAATTCTTCGCCTGCGATATTTTTCGTGATTGCACCCGCGACAAATAAATTGACGGAAGATTCGCGTGCGGCTTTTTCATGAATCAATGCAACCGTTCCGGCGTTGTCGATGGCCGGAGAAGTGTTCGGCATGCAAACGACGGAAGTAAATCCACCGCGCGCCGCCGCCATTGTTCCGGTGGCGATAGTTTCCTTTGCGGATTGTCCCGGTTCGCGAAGATGCGCGTGCAAATCAATTAAGCCCGGACAAACAACCCATCCTTTGACGTCGAAATGTTCGCATGCCTCCGGCGCTTTAGATTTGGCATTGTTGCCGACAGCGGAAATTTTTCCATCAACGACCAGCAAGTCCGTGATCGAATCAAATTGGTTGGCAGGATCAATGACGCGCCCGCCGGTAAGAAGCAACGAACTCATGGGCGCAGAGAATAACGACGCGAATTGACAACGCAAGTTCGGTCGGTAGTATTTGGCGCACACCGGCAGCGGGTGTAGTTCAATGGTAGAACTCGAGTTTTCCAAACTCGCCACGAGGGTTCGATTCCCTCCACCCGCTCCAAAGCTCTTGAACCCGGACTTATCCCGTCTTTTTTGATAAATTACACGAAATTCAGGTAAAATTAGTCCAGATTCCTTCTAATTTGCCGGTTTGAAAGGCGGGTGACCTTGTAAAATTGTGAATTGATGAGTTGGTATTCGTATTGCTTGTCGCAAAACTGGACAATCAAATATGTGCAAACATCGTTCTGGTTTTACAATTTTGGAAATAATGGTGGTAGTTGCGCTAGTGGGCCTGCTTACGGCTATGGTGGTTCCACATGTGCTGAACTCCAGAAACAAGGCCGCCCAAAAGACCTGTATTGGTAATCTTCGCCAAATTGACCAAGCCGTGCAGCTCTGGGCCATTGAAGCCAGAGCAGATCCGACTGATGTTGTCACCCACACGAATCTTATTCCGTACCTCAGAACCACCCCCGCGTGTCCCGCAGTTAAGGGCGGCACATTTTTTTCGGATTACGGCCTGACGTTCGTCGGAGAACCTTCTTATTGCGTTGTAAATGTGTCCTTGGCATCCACGCCTCACATGTTGAATTCGGAAAACGGGACTGCTGCCGCCAGAGGTGGTCGCTAAACCGATCATTGTCCGCCCGGCGGGCGCCCGTGAAATTGAAGCGTTTACCAAAGTCGGCTGAACCTGGGATTTTCTCTTTGCGAAGCGGTACGTTGACACATTAAAAATCCGTGTTTAGTCTCACTTCACATTTTATCACTAACTCACAGACAACATGTTGATTCGAATTAGTTTAATTATCGCAATCGTTGCCGGCTTGGCCGCAGTCGGAATTGGCTTCGTCAAAGTCAAAGAGAAGATCGTCACGACGATGAATGAACGCGACCAGAATGCCAAAGACCGCGATGCCGAGAAGGCAGCAAAGATCAAAGTTCAAGGCGAACTTAAAACGACAAAGGCCGATTTGGAATCTACCAAAAACACTTTGGCCAAAACTCAGAAAGACCTCGAAGACACGACCGCGAAGGCAGACGAGTTGACTAAGCAAAAAACAGAATTGACCACGCAACTGGCTACTGTCAAAGGCGAGCGCGATGCCGCACAGGATAAATTGGTGCAGTGGGATTTCATTAAAAAAACACCCGATGAAGTGAAAAAAGTTATTGCCGACCTAGCGACAACACAAAAGGAACGGGATGTTTTTGTTGCGGAAAATAAAACCCTCCTGCGCGAACGGAATAAGTTACAGGCAAAACTCGATGATTTGATTGGTCCCAACCAAGATCCTGAATTGCCCACCGGTTTGAAAGGCCAGGTCGTTGCGGTTGATCCGAAGTATGATTTCGTGGTTATCAACATTGGCGGAAATCAAGGGGTGCTTGAGCGAGGCGTGATGTTGGTGAACCGGGGCGGCAAACTCGTGGCCAAAGTTCGTGTGGCCAGTGTCAGTCCCGACCGCAGCATCGCGAACATTCTTCCGGAATGGAAACAAGCAGAGGTAATCGAAGGCGACCAAGTACTGTATTAAGATGAATTTTCGGTTTAATTTATCACTCGGTTTTCTTTTCTTAGTTTTCGGCACCGCCGTTTTTATTTTTACTGGTTGCGCCACGACTGAGTCGGAAAATGCCTCTTCCCGTCCTTGGAACACTCCGCGAGGTTGGACTGGCTTTCCATCTGGGATGAACGAAGGCCGGTAAGACTACTTGGCGAATTCCACACAGCGTGTTTCGCGCATTACCGTCACGCGGATCTGCCCTGGATACTGTAATTCATCTTCAATTTTTCGGGCAATATTGCGAGCCAGCGCGAAAGATTGTTCGTCATCGATTTTTTCCGGCGTAACGATCACGCGTAATTCTCGACCGGCCTGCACTGCAAAACATTTTTCCACGCCGGGAAATGACAATCCGATTTTTTCCAGCGCCTCGACGCGTTTGATGTAAGTCGTCATCGTTTCTGAACGAGCGCCCGGTCGCGATGCGCTGATCGCATCCGCCGCGCCGACTAAAATTCCGAGCAATCCAACGTGCGGCACTTCATCATGATGCGAGGCCACGCCATCTACGACTTCATCTGATTCGCCATGTTGTTTTATAAAATTTCCGCCGACGATGGCGTGAGGCCCTTCGATTTCGTGACTCAATGCCTTGCCAATATCATGCAACAAACCGGCGCGCTTTGCAGACGTGACATCAATTCCTAATTCCGCCGCCATCAACCCCATTAAATGCGCGACTTCGATCGAATGTTCCAAAACATTTTGGGAAAAACTATGACGAAAGCGCAAGCGCCCCAGTATTTTTGAAACCTCGCCGTGAACCGGCGATAAGCCACATCTCAACACAGCCTCTTCACCCGCGCGCAAAATCGTTTCATCCATTTCCTGCGAAACTTTCGCGACGACTTCTTCGATTCGCGTTGGATGAATCCGTCCATCCAGAATCAAACGTTCCATTGATTCGCGCGCAATTTCTCGTCGCACCGGATCAAACCCAGAAAGCACGACTGCATTGGGTGTGTCGTCGATGAGGACCGTGATTCCAGTCGCTGCTTCGAACGCGCGAATATTTCTTCCTTCGCGTCCGATGATGCGGCCTTTCATGTCGTCGCCCGTCAATGCCACCGTTGCTGTGGAAGTTTCAAAGGTGTGTTCTCCGGCGTAACGTTGAATCGCCACGCTGATAATTTTTCGCGCGCGTTCTTCTGCTTTTAATTTCGCCTCCTCCAGAATGTGTCGCGCCAAATGTCCCGCATCCCGCATTGAATCTTGTTCGACCTGCTTTAAAAGTTTTTCACGCGCCTCAACAGCGCTAATTTGGGAAATCTTTTCCAACTCCTCGCGGCGCTGCTGCGTGAGCGCAGCGAGTTCTTTGCGGGCCGTCTCGATCTTTTGTTCCCTGGCGCAGCTCTCTTGTTTTTCTTCAGCGAGAATTTTTTCCTGTTGCATCAATTTTTCCAATTGATGGTTCACCAGAATTTCCCGCTCATTCAGGCGCTGTTCCGACGAGGCCATTTCTTTGCGTTTGGAAACAAAAAGTTGTTCGGTATGTTCGCGAAGTTTGAGCGCTTCTTCGTTGGCGGAAAGGCGGGCTTCGCGGACGACGGCTTCGGCATTGCGGCGGGCGTTGTCCAACAAACTTTTTTCGCGAACGGATTGTGCCGCGCGGAGATTGCGTTCTTTCCAGCGCAACAACCAATAGCCGAACGCAACGCCAACCAGGAAGATGGCTGCGCCGACAAAAAATGTTTCAACCGGAAAATTCATTCAAACCTCGCGTCAGCCCGCTGCTTCATGCCAACGCGTTGGTGTTAAGATACAATTTAAATGCACGTCGTGCGGTTCGGTGGGAATCGCTTCAACAATTTGTTCGTCGAAACCCACTCCACACGTTGTTCCAGAGATTTGCGCGAGCAGTCGATCATAGAACCCTTTACCCCGAC